>NZ_JAMYSG010000006.1:0-258972 GCF_040321815.1 Mesorhizobium sp. M0239 | reverse complement strand
AGTCGGCCTCGGTCGACATCGGCAAGAACCTGGTCTTCCTCGATGACGGCCCGTCGATCACGCCCTCGGCAACGGCGCAGCCGGTACTGACGGTCGACGAGACGAATCTGGCCGCCAATGCGACGGCGAACTTCGCCGCCAACTTCACCTCGGCGTTCGGCGCCGATGGCGCCGGCACGCTGGTCTATGGCCTGAGCGTGACGGCAGGTGCGTCGGGTCTGGTCGACACGGCAACCGGCCAGGTGGTCAACATCGCCCTCGTCGGCAATGTCGTCGAAGGCCGCACTGCTGGCACCAACGACCTGGTGTTCACGCTGACCGTCAACACGGCGACCGGCGCTGTTGCGCTGGACCAGATCCGGGCGGTCGTCCATCCGACGACGGATCCGAACGAGCCGACCAGCCTGAGCGCCGACGATCTGATCAAGGTGACGGCCACGATCACCGACAAGGACGGCGACAGCCAGTCGGCCTCGGTCGACATCGGCAAGAACCTGACCTTCCTCGACGACGGTCCGACGGTTCTCGACAAGACGGATCTTTATTTCGCCAACAGCGGGACTGTCAGCGGCACCGGCGTCTTCGACTACTCCATCGGTGCTGACGGACATACGGCGTACAGCAGCCTCAATTCGGACTTTTCCGCCATCACTTTGGCTGGCAGTGTGGCTGGGAGCGCAATCACGGCGCCGACCGTGATCTGGGCCTCTGAGACGTCAACAACGGCCGTCTTCAATGTCAGCTTCAACTATCTCACGGGTGGGGTGTCT
Source organism: Mesorhizobium sp. M0239 (assembly GCF_040321815.1). Lineage (NCBI taxonomy): Bacteria > Pseudomonadati > Pseudomonadota > Alphaproteobacteria > Hyphomicrobiales > Phyllobacteriaceae > Mesorhizobium > Mesorhizobium sp. M0239. The sequence goes on along the minus strand of NZ_JAMYSG010000006.1, from coordinate 258,202 downwards.
ACCCAGGAAACGGGCACCCTCACGTTCGACAAGGTTGCGGGAACCTACACCGTGGACCTGACCGACCCGATCTCAGCAGTAACGATCAGTACAGTGAGCAATTCGTCCTCTATCGTTGGCTATCAACCGGGATCCTCGACGGTTGACAACAGCCAGCCGGATGTGGCGGTAGCCCAGGTCAATCCAAATCTGTTCATCCAGTTTACCGGCTACGCGGAACCGGGAGCTGGCACCGGGGCTGACAACCTGCAATCGGGTTCGATTGATGGCAATTCGCTTACCTACGTGAACGGAGAATTGCTCACCCAGAGTTCGGCATACGTGTCCATCTCCGGCACAGCAAACGGCGTTGCGGGCGATACAATGGGCAAGGGAGAAGTCATGGACATGGACTTCTTCACCACAAACCCGACTGGATTCACGAATTTGGCCCCTGACGCTCAGGTAAGTTCGATGTTCCTGAAGTTCGATGGCATCGGGAACTCCGAAGACTTCATCGTCATCCTGAAACTCTACGATACGGTTGCCGGCACCTATACGACCAAGGCAATGTTTGTCGAGAACGGCGACATCTTCAAGGGCCCGGGCACTGGTCCGGGCATCTACTCCAGCGTAACGCTCGACAACAATGACGGCCTGTTGATCATCGAATCGAATGACTACAATGCTGCTGGTCAGCACTACGTGCTGGTGGGCGCACAGATCACTCCGACCGATGAAGGCATCACCGGCACAGCTATCAATCTAAACGGTGCGATCGGTGCCGGCGGAGCGAGCACGACGACGCAAAATTTGAGTTCGGATGTCAACGATCTGGGCTTCAAGGTCTCGGACATCGGCCTGGTCAGCACCACGACGACGGCGCAAAATGCCGATCTAACTTTCAATGTCACCGTGAAAGACGCGGACGGCGATACGTCACCGGCACAGCAGCTGGACGTTCACGTTGTCAACGGTGTTACCTATGCTGGCACGGCGGATGCCGAGACCATGCAGGGTACGGCCAATGGCGACACGCTGAACGGCAACGGAGGCGACGATATCCTGCAGGGGTTTGGCGGAAACGATACACTGACCGGCGGTGCCGGCGCCGACACGATGACCGGCGGCGCTGGCGCAGACACCTTCGTGATTGGGGCTGGCGACTCGACGCCCGTCATCAGCGGATCAGGCGACCTCGGCACGATCTCCGGCTATGACATCATCACGGACTTCGTCGCCGGGACCGATAAGCTAAGCCTGCCAGGCACCCTCGTGGCTGCGACGGGCGGCAACGTCGATGGGGGGAACACCACCTTGACGATCGGCGGAGACACGGTTCAGTCCCATTCGGTCACGAATGGCATCGCCACGTTCTTCGGGACGGACAGCTTTACAACACCGTTGACGGTCAACTCGACCGCAAGCTTGGCGGCGGCTGTCCAGTATCTGACGATAACGGATATCGGAAACGCCGGGGCGACGCTCGCCTTCACCGCAACGATAGCGGCGGTGAGCCATACATTTGTCTACACCCAGACTGGTGCAGGTGCCGGCGTGGGAACTCTCGTCGATCTCCAAGGGGTCACGATCGCGAACCTGAACACCCTGCTCACAGGGTCGATCGATCCCATTATCCTCGACCTGAACCACAATGGGTTTGCCTTCTCAGACGTCAGTCATGGTGTTCAGTTCGACATGAATGGCGATGGTGCCAAGGAACAGCTTGCCTGGAACACATCCCATGATGGGATGCTGGCGGTCGATCTCAACCATGACGGCAAGATCGACGATGGCACCGAACTGTTCACGCCGAACTTCGGCGGTGGCAACTTCGCCAGCGGCGCGGCGGCATTGGCTTCGCTCGACAGCAACCATGACGGTGTCATCGACCACAACGATACCGCCTTCGACAGCCTGCTGATCTGGAAAGACGCCAATGCCAACGGCACCAGTGACGCCGGAGAATTGTCACACCTCGCTGACAAGGGTATCGTCTCCATCAGCACAGCGGCTACTCCGACTGTCGGCGAAATCGACGGACAGACCGTGACAGGCAACGGAACCTTCCAGATGGCCGACGGCACGACCGGCAACTATGTCGAGGTCGAACTCGACACCTCACTTGTTGCGCCGGCAGAGCAGACCGCCGGCAGCACGGGCGCCGACACCTTCAAGCTTGACAACCTCGACATCAAGGATCTCATCACCGACTACCACGGCACAGGCCCTGGCGGTGAGGGCGACAAGATCGACCTGAGCGCGCTGTTCGACACGGCGTCGGGGGGCAACATCAATGACTATGTGCACTACGACGCCGACACGAAGACACTGAGCGTCGATACGACTGGTTCGGGCAATGCGGCCAATTTCGTGGACGTCGCCGAGTTGCAGAACGCACCTGCCGCAGGCACGATCACGATACTCTACGACGACACGGCGCATGTACAACACACGGCAACGATCTAACGCCATGGCGCACGGCCACGCGACTATGTTATACATCGCTAATATCTAGGGGAGCTCAACATGAAACGTTCTGCAAGACTGCTGGTTTCCGCTGCGACGCTGTTGCTGGCAGTCGGGTCGACGGGGTATGCCGCCGACATCATCGATGGCCCGACCGGCGATTATTGCCGTGTCGTCGGCACGTCCAACCTGGTGCTGAACGACAACATCGTCGACCTCAGGGAGCAGGTGGTGAAGCTGATGGACGAGTCGGTCGCAGCCGCCAACAGTTCGGAGTGGATCAACTCCTCCCGGCCCGTCTTCGTCTGGGCATCGGAAGCCAAGGTCGCCTGCGGCATGGCTTACGGCTACCTCAAGACGAACTACAAGGACGAAGACACCCTCAACAAATGCGAGTGTTTTCACGATCGCATGGTCGAGTACATGCACTGACCGGATAGGCGAAGCCACGCCTGTTGGCCATCATGGCAGCCGACGGATCCTTCCTGAAGGCGGTTGCGGGCGCGATCGTGTTGCTTGGCTTTGTCCAAACGGTCACGCCGGCCAGTGCCAACTGGCTGGAACGACCGTCCGCGAAACAACAGCTTTCGCCCTGCCTGAAGCAGCCAGTGCGCTGTGATCCGGCTACGGAGTGGACCCGGCAGACATTCAAGGCATTTGCCAGCTGCCAGGCATCGATCCATGGCCTGGAGCCGCTGCTGGCGCATGCAGTGATGGAGATCGAAAGCGGCTTCGATCCCGGCGTGCAAGGCGCCGATGGCGAAATCGGCCTGATGCAGGTGATGCCGGCGACGGCCAGGATGCTCGGCTTTCGAGGTTCCCTGGACGATCTCAGCGCGCCGGCGGCCAACATCGCGCTGGGGGTCAAATATCTTGCACAGGCCAACAGGCTGGCCGCCGGCGATCTGTGCACCACCGTCATGAAGTATCGCGCCGGGCACAATGAAAGCCGGTTCTCGGCCCTTTCGGTCCGCTACTGCCAGCGTGCGCGGGCAATCCTGGCAAGGGAAGGCTTTGAAGTGACCGGGCTTTTGCCGGTGGCGACGTTCGGCTTTTCCGCCTTTTCAGGCGGTGAGGGTGGAGCCGCTGCCCAATTCTGGCCGGGGAAGGGGGGAAAGGGCGTCTGCGTGCGCCGCGTGTTCGTGCCCTGGCCGCGATACATGAAATGCGCCGACTATCGGAGTGCCGGGCAAGCAAGGCAGATCAGGGCGCTCAGAGACAGGCTTTTCGGCGGCTAAAAGAACTACAGACGGCACTGCAAGTCCGCCGTAACATGCGTTGAAGACCAGACCGGGAACAATATCCGGCGGCACATAGGGGTGGAGCATTCATGGAAGCTGGCCGACAGGTCCACGGTCCGCGGACATGGGCAATCGCCTTGGCGCTCGCCGCGATCTTATCAGGCTGCCAGTCGAAGGGCGGCGTGTCCGAAGTGCTCGATCCGGCGGCGATTGCCGCGCCTGCCGGGCAGAATGGCGCCGCCGGTGCCGGCCCCGTCCAGGCGACCCAGTCGCTGGGCACCGGGTCGACAAAAGTCACGATGCTGCTGCCGTTGTCCGGCTCCGGAACAGCGGGCGAAAACGGCAGGAAGATGCTGGATGCGGCCAAGCTGGCGATGACGGATATTGGCAATGGATTGCTTACGCTGACGGTAGAAGACACCAAAGGCGACAGCGCACTGGCCAGCAAAATGGCGATAACGGCCATAACGACGGGCTCGAAGGTCGTGATCGGCCCGACCGAACTGACGGCAGCCCAGCATATTGCCACGCTGTCTGGATCGAAGCGGCCACCGGTTCTGGCGCTTGCCGATAATTTCGCCGGTGGCGCCGGGGTTTATGCCGTGCTCCTTGGCGAAGCGGACAGCGCCGCCGCAGGCGCCGCGGGACTGGCCGCGAAAGGCAGCAAGAAGTTCGTGCTGCTTGTCGCGGATGGCCCAAACGCCGGCGCCATGGAGAAGCGGGTCGCAAACAGCCTCAGCATCTACGGCGCGGCGCTCGCGGTCACTCTCCGATATTCCGCCGGCGACGGCGCCGCGAAGGCGGTCGACGAAATGGGCTCACTCGTGGACGCCCCCGACGCCGTCATTGTCGCCAGCGGCAATGGCAGTCCGTCGCCTGTCCTTGCCGCCCTCAAATCGAAGGGCATTCCGGGAAAGACTGTCTCCGTCGTCGGAACGAACCGTTGGCTGGAGCACCCCATGGATCCGCTCTTAGAGGGGGCGTTTATCGCCACGCTCGATCCAAGTGAAACCGGGCCGATCGCCGACCGCTTCAGGACGGCATACAACTATCCGGCTGACGTCAATGTGGCCTATGCCTATGACATGGTTGCCCTGACGGCAGGGATTGCCAGCGCGATCGGGCCTGATGGCTTCAGCAAAAAGGTTCTCGAGAATCCAAACGGCTTTCGCGGGTCGACCGGCCTGTTCCGGTTTCGGGCCGACGGATCTAGCGAACGCTCGATGCCGTTCTATCGGATTGAAAAAGGTGCGCTCAAGCTGGTTGCCAAATCGACGTCGGGTTTCTGACCGGCGCAAATCCCTAAGATCCTGTTCAAGCTGATGGGCAGGCCGGGCCGCAGCCGCTTGGCGATCGCGCTCGGAAGCCTGCTGCTTCTGGCCGGGATACTGCTGATCATTCAAGGTGGGGCGTTGCTTTCGGTCGATCGGCCTGTCCGTGCCCCGTCGCGGGATGTTGACGATACGCAGCCTATCCGGCCGGTTGCCCCGGTAGCCGGCGCACAACGCCTGGAGCCGGCGCGCAAGGTTGCTCAAGACCTGATCGCTCCGCCACGGCTTGATCCCGCTGAGATCGAACGGACCGAGCCCCGTCCGCCACTCAGCGAGCTCGGTCTCGCCGTGCCCCCGAAAACGCCGATGCCTGGGGATTGGCGGGAGGTCTTGCTCTACCGCCCGGTTGCCACATCGTCGGCGATGTTCGCATCCATGGGCCGCAAGGTGGTCATCAGCGGAGTGCGAGGCATCGATCTCGACAGCTCCTGCTCGTTTCATGACGTCACCTGGCCTTGCGGCCTGCGCGCACGCGCCGTTTTCAATTCCTGGCTGAGGGGACGCGGGCTGCACTGTTTCGTACCGCCGGACGTCGAGCGTTTTGCCGTCGCCGCGCCATGCAGGCTGGGCAAGCAGGATGTTGGCGCCTGGCTTGTCTCCAACGGCTGGGCCACGGCGCTGCCGAGCGGCATCTACGGCAAGGCGGAGGCGACAGCCAGAAAGGCTGAGATGGGCATATTCGGCCCGGCACAATAGCCTGCCATTCAACCCTGATGCTTGTCTGTTCACCGCCACGGGCGCAGCTTTGCGTCTGTCTTTTATGCATGTCCTTTTCCCAAAGCCGAGGTCATGCATTGGGAGCAAGCCGATTTCGTCCGCAGCCTTGATGGGGTCATCGCGCAATCGATTAAATTGCAAGGTTCCTTGAAACTGAAATTGCAACACACCGGCCCTATACCAGCCCATCCACAGGAGATCGGCCAGTGACAAAGACTATGGCGAGCACCACCGACCAGGCATGGAAAGGCGTCGCTTTGCTGACGTTTCTGGGAACCACTGCAATCCTGGGCGTTTCCGTCGGCCTCAATTATCTGCTCCTGTTCTCCGAGGCGCTGACGCCATTTGGGCGCAGCATGATCACGGCAATCCTGTTGCCTGTTGTCCTTGGTGTTCCGCTTTTTCTGTTCGTTGGATTGAAACAGATCGAGCTTCGTCGCTATCGCCGGGAACTCGACAAGTCGGCAACCTTCGACACCACGACCGGCTGCCTGAACGGAGCGGTCTTCACGTCGATGGTCGAAAAAAGAACGGCAAGGCCGTCGGTGCCGGGGCCTAAATCGGGCGCCTTCCTGGTCATCCATTCGGAGCATCTGCGGTCCATCAACCTGCGCTTTGGTCTTGAATGGGGCGATCAAGCCTTGCGGCTCATAGCCTCGACCATACAATCGTCGGTGCGCGCGGAGGATCTGGTTGGACGCATGGGAACGTCGATGTTCGGGGTTTTCCTCGCCGGTGCGACCGAAGCAGAAGCCAGGGAAATCGGCCAGCGTATCGAGGCGCGGATCGCGCAAGTCTATTTCGCGCCAAAGGGGACCGAGGATGCCCTGACCGTCAAGGTCGGCGGCGTGGTGTTCGAAAACCAGGTGGAGTTCGCGGACATGTTCCGGTCCGCCGAGCAGCGCATGGCCGGCGTCCAGGACGGAGCCGCGTTTGAACTGACGCATCTCCATAGCTGACATTCGCCGGGAACCAGAGCCATTCGGAACCCAGGGGAATTGTCGGACGCGGCCGCGGTTACGCTGACGACGGGGTAGCCCGTGAAGACGCCGCCCAGGTTTCGGCTACGGCGACGATCGCGGCATTGATCGGTCCGCTCGGGATCGCCGGCATCACCGAGGCGTCGACGACAAAGGCATTGTCGAAGCCGTTCAGCCGCAAGTCAGGATCGACGACGGCCTCAGTGTCACGACCCATCCGGCACGTGCCGGCCGGATGGTGATGGGTGGAAGCAGCCCTGGCAATGAAAGCATCGAGTTCGGCATCGGACTGAACCGGGGCGCCTGGCAGGATCTCCATATCGCGCCATTCGTCCAGAGCCGCATGATGGCCGACCATGCGCGCCCGCTTCAACGCCATCCTGAATGTCGCGCGGTCGTGTTCGGTTTCGAGATAATGTGGGTCGATGACCGGCGCATCGTTGCGGCCCGGCCCGCTTGGTGTGATGCGCCCTCGGCTTGTCGGATGGGTGACGCCGCACAGGATGGTAAAGGCGGAGCCATAGGGCGGGGTCTTCAGGCCCTCGGCCGCGGACGGGGCGACGACGCAGGCGAGCACGATATCGGGACTTCCCGTAGAGCGGGTCGGATCGTCGCTGTGCAGATACATCAGCGATTCGGAGTGCTGCAGGCGGGAGGGCGGCACCGGCTTTTTCGTGCTGTAGACATTTCCGAGAGCCAGCAGATGATCCTGCAGGTTGCGGCCCACATCGCCCCGATCGGCTAGGCAGCGTATATCAGCCTGCTTCAGCGTATCGGGACAGCCAATGCCCGACCGCATGAGGATGAGCGGCGTGGATACGGCGCCGGCGCAAAGAACGATCCGGTCGGCGGAGAGTGTTCCGGTCTCACCCCCGCACACCACGCTCACGCCCGTGATCTTGTGGCCGTCCAGCACTAGATGCTCGACCTCGTGGCCGGCGAGCAAGGTCAGGTTCGGCCGCGCCATGACCCGCGGCGGCAGATAGGCGTCGGCGACGCTCAGGCGCTTGCCGTCACGTATATTGAGTGAATTGGGACTGGTGCCGACCAGTTCGCCGCCGTTGTGGTCGCTCAGGGCGGGAGCGCCCAGGGATCGCCCGGCGGCGATGTAGGCACGCACGACCGGACTGACCTCGGCGTCCGGCAGATAGACGTCCAGCGGGCCGCTCTTGCCGCGTGTCGGCGCATCGAAGGCGGTGAAGGCTTCGCTGCGGATGAAGCCCGGCAACAACCCCCGATAGGACCAGCGCTCGCCACCGGCTTGTGCCCAAGGTTCGAAATCATCGGGATGGCCGCGCACATAGGCCATTGCATGCAGGCAGCTCGAGCCGCCGACTATCCTGCCGCGCGGCCATTCATGGACGCGGTCGGCAGTGAAGGGCTGGGGCACGGTCCGGTAGCTCCAGTCATAGGCGCGGCCCTGGAGCATCGTCCATTTCAGCGGATCGGCGATGTCGGGATCGGCCGGCATCGCCCCGGCCTCGATGAGGCCGACCTGGCACGACCGGTCTTCACTGAGCCGGCTGGCAACAACCGAGCCTGCGGATCCCGCGCCGATCACCAGCACGTCGAAATGACGTTTCAATTTGAAATTCCCCGCACAGGCTCGATGTCAGAGGTGATACGATCACGCGGCAAAGGCGCCGGCGTTCGACCGTTCCATGATCTGTCTCTGCACGGACAAAAGGTGCGCGCGCATTGCGGTCTCTGCCGCTTCGGGATCGCGCTGCGAGATCGCTTCGGCGATCAGGCGATGCTCGCCGTCGCGGTGGGCGATCCGCTTGGGGCAGGTGGGTGCCGCGGTGCGCGCAACCTTCACCCGCGCATCGACACCGACCTGGCGCAGCATCTTGTAGAATTCCGCGGCAAGGTGGTTGCGGGCCGCGGCGACGATCGCGAGATGGAAAGCGAAGTCGACCTCACCCGACGGGGCGTTCTCAGGCGTGGTTGCCGCGTCGAGGATCCGCGCCGTCTCGAAAGAGGAGGCGCGCAGCGACGCCAGTCGGGCAAGGCCCGGCTCCATGATCAGGCGCAATTCCAGGACCTCGATCGGATTGGTTACCCTGACCAGTTCCTCGCCATATCTCGGAAGGGCAGTCGGCGCCCGCCTGGCGCGCGCCGGCTTGAGGTCGCCCGAAAGGCGCAGCACTTCAAGCGCCTTGCGAAGCTGATGGCGCTTGACGCTCAGATGTTCCGCAAGATCGCGCTCGGACGGAAGCTTGCCGCCGCCCTGCTGCAACTGGCGGACCGCGGCGATGATGTCGTCGAGATCCGATGGTCCGACCTGCGGCTCGAATGCGCTCAAAACCAAATCTCCTGTCCGATCGGCAGACCGCCGACTCAACGTCCCGACATCATATTGTGACACGAAAACCTGTTCGACGGCACTCAACCAATTCAACCAATCTACAACTGTACGCAATGGTTGACAACACCAGTTGCGCAATGGTTGACTGCCCATGTCGACGGTTGCCATCGCGGCGGACCGTCTTTCTCCCGAGGATCACGCATGCCGGCTGACGAAACCTTTGACTACGTCATTGTCGGTGCGGGATCGGCCGGCTGCGTGCTGGCGAACCGGCTGAGCGAAGACCCTGCCGTGTCGGTGCTTCTGCTGGAGGCGGGGGATTGGGACCGCGATCCGATGATCCACATCCCGCTCGGCTGGGGCAAGATCCTGACCGAACGCCGCCACGACTGGATGTATTTCTGCGAGCCCGAGGCCAATGTCGGCGGGCGCAAGGTCGAATGCGCGCGCGGCAAGGTCATCGGCGGCTCTTCCTCCACCAACGCCATGGCTTATGTGCGCGGCAATCGCGGCGACTATGATCGCTGGGCGGCAAGCGGCCTGACGGACTGGTCGTTCGACAAGGTGCTGCCCTACTTCAAGAAGCAGGAGCGCTGGGAAGGAGGCGAAAGCCGGTATCGCGGCGGCAGCGGGCCGCTGAACACCCAGTTCTGCCGCTACAAGGACGAACTGATCGATGCGTTCGCGACGGCCAGCCGTGATGCCGGATATCCGCAGACCGACGACTACAACGGCGCCATACAGGAAGGCTTCGGCCGCCTGCAGATGACAATTGCGAACGGCCGCCGCTGCTCGACCGCGACCGCCTATCTGCGGCCGGCTATGCGTCGCGGCAACGTCAAGGTGCTGACCGGCGCGATGGCGACGAAGATCCTGCTGAAGAATGGGCGCGCAACCGGCGTTGCCTACACCAGAGGCGGGGCGAGCCATGAAGTTGTGGCGCGGCGCGAGGTCCTGCTTGCCGGCGGCGTCATCAACACGCCGCAGCTGATGATGCTGTCAGGCATAGGCGACAGCGGCGAGCTCGCGGCGCATGGCATCGAGACGAAAGTCGATCGTGCGCAGGTCGGCAAGAATTTGCAGGACCATGTTTCGGTCATCCTGATGTATCGTCGCAAACAACCGGGACCGTTTCTCAAGATGATGCGGGCCGATCGTATCGGGCTGGATTTCGTCAAGACCTATCTCACCGGAAAGGGCTTTTCGGGAGATGTGCCTGGCGGCGTCGTGGCATTCCTGAAGAGCGACGCAAGCCGGCCGTTGCCGGACGTACAGCTGCTTTTCACCGCCGCACCGCTTGGAGCATGGCCTTACATGTCGCCGTTCAAGGCGCCGTTCGCCGACGGCTTTGCGACCCGTATCGTTGCCGTGCAGCCGGAGAGCCGCGGCAGCGTCAGGCTGGCGTCCAGCGATCCGGTCGCCGCGCCCCTGATCCATCAGAATTTCCTGTCCTCGCAGCGCGACTGGCAGTCGCTTCGCGCCGGCTTTCGTGTTGCGCGCAACCTTGCCAGCCAGCCGTCCATGGCTCCGTTCGTTGGTGCGGAGTTCTTCCCCGGCCCGAAATGCGAGAGCGACGAAGAGATCGACGAGCATATCCGCAAGACCTCGATCACCGTGCATCATCCGGCCGGCACGTGCCGCATGGGCGTCGATGCGGCATCGGTGGTCGATCCGGAATTGCGGGTGCGCGGCATCGCCGGACTTCGTGTCGTGGACGCCTCGGTCATGCCCGACCTCGTCTGCGGCAACATCAATGCGGCGGTCGTCATGATCGCCGAAAAGGCCGCGGATCTGATCCGCAGCCGCGCCCAACAGAGCGTGGCGGCCTGACAGAGGCGGCCGGAATACAACCAAAGTCTTTTGGTTGAGATTGAAAACTGCGTTGGTTGGACCGTCATGTGCCTCCGCCTGGCCGTGACGAGGCGGCTTCATGCCCTGATTTCAAGGCATATTTCGAGCATTCTTGGGCTATTTCTGCCTGTTTCTGGGCATTTGCCTCTCAAAAATGCACCTCAACCAAAAACTTATAAAATTCGCAATTTGGGTATTGTCGCGCAAAACCAATGCGAATACGGTTGAGTTGGTTAGAAGTATTTTCTTCGTGACGAGAGGTGTCCGATATGTCCCTGGCGCAACCAGCTAACGATGTGCTCACCAACAAGAAGGCAGCACTCAAGGGCCTCTATGACGCCCTCTACGCAAAGAACATGTTTCCGTTCTGGGCGACGTCGGAAGGCGTCGATCATGACGAGATCAAGCAGCTGATGGCGACGTCGAAGGCCGTTCCCTTCGTGTGGTCCTATTCGGACATCGAGCCGCTGCTGCAACGCGCCGCCGAACTGGTGACCATGGACGACAGCGAGCGCCGCTCGCTGATCCTGGTCAATCCTGGCCTTGCGCCCAAGCGTGCATCGGTCAGCACCATGTACACCGCCTACCGCCTGAATGATCCCGACGAGATCATGCCGCCGCACAAGCACTCGCCGAGCGCCATCCGCTTCGGCCTGACCGGCAAGGGCAACTTCACCGGCGTCGAGGGCGAAGACGTGGTCTTCGGCCCCGGCGACATGGTGCTGACGCCCAACGACGCCTGGCACAATCATGGCACCGTCGGCGGCGAGCAGGCGGTCAACCTGTCGGTGCTCGACCTGCCGCTGGTCGAAACGCTGCACGCCGTCCATTTCGACCACAAATACACCGAGATGGTCGACGGCAAGGAAGTCGAGAAGAAGGTGCAGACCGCCCGCTATCCCGGTGACTATTCACAGCGCATCTATGGCGAGGGCGGCCTGATGCCGCGTTTCGTCGACCACAAGCGCGGCGGCGGCCTGTCGTCTCCGATGTATGTCTATCGCTGGGAGAAGATGGAAGCGGTCCTAGACGCTCACAAGGATTGGGATGGCGACCCTCATGAAGGCATCGTCATCGACTATGTCGATCCGACGACCGGCGGACCCGTCTTCCACACCATCAATTTCTACGTGCAGATGCTGCGCCCCGGCGAGAAGACCTTGCCGCAGCGCGAGACCGCCAGCCTGCTCTTGGCGCCGTTCCGCGGCAACGGCCATTCGATCATCGACGGCAAACGATATGACTGGAACCAGTTCGACACCATCGCCATACCCGGCGGTTCCTGGGTCGAGCATGTCAACGGCTCGTCGAGCGAGCCGGTGATCTTCTTCGGCGCCACCGATGCGCCGACGCAGAAGGCGCTGCTCCTCTACAAGCGCTGGGGCCGCAACCAGGCCGGCGATCTGCTCCGTCTCGTCTAGTTCCCATCCTACTGCCCCGCCCCCTTGGGCGGCGGGGACATTGAAATGACGTTTCAGCAGCAAGGGCGTATGCATTTGGTTTCGGCGTTCAACACCAAGCAGATCGGCCATGTCGACTGCCCAGGCGGCGGCCAGGTCTGGGTCGACGGCAACATCCTCTATATCGGCCACATGCGGCCGCCGAGCGGTACGACGCTGGTCGACATTTCCGACCCGCGCAATCCGCGCAAGATAGCCACGATCGATGTTCCGCCCGGCTGGCACTCGCACAAGGTGCGCGCCAAGGACGGGCTGATGATCATCAACCACGAGCGCTTTGGCGATGCCGGCCCGGCCGATTTCGGCGGCGGGTTGGCACTCTACGACACAACCAAGCCGGCACAGCCCAAGCTCATCTCGAAATGGATAACCGGCGGCAAGGGCGTCCACCGCTACGACTTCGACGGCCGTTACGTCTACATCTCGCCGACCGCCGACGGTTATGTCGGCAACATCGTGATGATCCTCGACCTGATCGATCCCACAAAGCCGGTCGAGGTCGGACGCTGGTGGATACCCGGCCAGTGGACGGGTGGCGGCGAGGAATACCCCTGGCACGACTATGTCACGCCGCGTTGCCACCATCCTTTGCGCATGGGCGACCGGCTGTATGTCAGCTACTGGCATCACGGCCTGTTCATCCTCGACATTTCGGACATCACCAAGCCGAAGCTGGTCTCGCACGTCAATTCGAGCCCGAGCTTTCCGCATCCCACCCACACCTGCCTGCCGATTCCACAGCCGCTCAAGGGCCGCAACATCATGGTGGTGGCGGACGAGGACGTCGCCAAGCTTCGGCCATCACCGCCGGCCTTCACGTGGATCTACGACATCACCGACGAGACCAACCCGTTGCCGATCTCGACCTTCCAGGTGCCGGGCCTCGACCCGGATGGTTCACCGCAGCCGCAGATGACCGGCTGCCATCAGCCTTCCGAACGGTTCAAGGGCACGATCATTCCGTTTGCATGGTTCGCGCAGGGGCTGCGCCTCGTCGACATCGCCGACCCGTTCGCGCCAAAGGAGGTCGGCCATTTCGTGCCCGACGCGCCCGAGGGGGCGGAGCGTTCCTCGTCCAACGACGTGACCATCGACGACCGCGGCATCGTCTACCTGATCGATCGCATCCGTGGCGTCGACATCATCGAAACCAGTGTTCTCTAGGAGCAGGCATTGAGCGACAGCACGCGAAAATCCGCCAGCCATTACGCCATCGGCAACAAGAACCCGAACCTGCCGTTTCATCCGGCGGTGCGTGCCGGCGACTTCATCTTCGTCTCGGGCCAGGTGCCGAAGGACGACAACAACAACATGATCAGCGGCACGATCGAGGAAGAGACGCTGGCCACGCTGAAGACCATCGCGCGCGTCATCGCGCATGAGGGCGCGACGCTGTCGGATGTCGTGCGGATCACCACCTATCTCGAGGATACGCGCGATTTCGGCCGCTACAACAAGGCGTTCCTCGAAGGGATCGGCGATGCCGTGCTGGCGCGCACGACCGTCGAGGCAAAGGCCGTCATCAACACCAAGATCGAAATGGACGCGATCGTCTACAAGCCGCTCCCAGCGAGCAAGTAGGCATTGGACACAATCGAGGAGACGACATGTACAAGCTGTTAGGCCGCCAGACATCAGGCAACGTCCAGAAGGTGCTCTTCATGCTCGAAGAGCTTGGGGCATCCTACAAGCGCGAGGACTATGGCCGCCAGTTCGAGAACACCCAGACGGCGGAATACAAGGCGCTCAACCCGACCTCCAAGGTGCCGACGCTGGTCGACGGCGACACCGTGATCTGGGAGTCCAACACCATCCTGCGCTATCTCGCGGCATTCGGTGGCGAACAGTTGAATGGCGCCACGCCGGCGGAAAAGACCGAGGTCGAGCGCTGGATGGATTTCCTGCTGGCGGCGGTCAATCCCGGCTACCTGGCGGCCTTCAAGGGCGCCAAGCTCACACCCGAGGAACAGACCGCCGAATACAAGGAACAGGTGAAGGACCTTGTCGCGCAACTCAAGATCGTCGATGGCCACCTGGCCGGCAAGGACTTCCTGGCGCTGGACAAGCTGACCCTTGCCGACATCGCCTGCGCGCCGATCCTGAAGCGCTGCGTCGACTTCAAGATCGACCGGCCGTCGATGCCCGATCTGGAGCGTTGGGTGGCCGCGATCGCCGCCCGGCCGGCCTTCAAGGCGGCAACCACTGCTGCTCCCGCAAAGGCCGCATAATGATCAGGCGCGCCGCTCTCATCGGATTGGGAACGATGGGTCCAGGCATCGCCGCGCGGCTTTCGCGCGGCGGCCTCGATGTCACGGCGTATGATGTTTCACAGGCGTCGGTCGAGCGTGCCCGCGGCATGCTCGATCTCGCCGGCGGCGTGCTCGATCGTCTCGACATCAAGGCGCCCGGGACAGGCGCCGGCAGCGTGCGATTCGTCGAGACGATCGCCGAGGCCGTCGATGGCGCCGAACTGGTGATCGAGAACGTGCCCGAGAATATCGACATCAAGGCGCAGGCCTATCGCGACATCGATCCGCTGATCGGCCCGTCCGTCATCGTCGCTTCCGACACGTCGGGCATCCCGATCACCAAGCTGCAGGCGCATATTTCGCATCCCGAGCGGATGGTCGGCATGCACTGGTCGAACCCGCCGCACATCATCCCGATGATCGAGGTGATCGGCGGCGAGAAGACCGCACCTGAAACCGTGGCTGTTATCCGCGATCTTATCCGCTCGATCGGCCTGCTGCCGGTGGTGGTGAAGAAGGATGTTCCAGGCTTCGTCGAGAACCGCGTGCTCTATGCGCTGCTGCGCGAGGCGGTTGATCTTGTCGAGCGCGGCGTCATCGAGCCGGAAGACCTCGACACCTGCGTATCCTGGGGCATCGGCTACAAGATCGCCGTCATCGGTCCGATGGCGCTGCTCGATATGGCGGGGCTGGATATCTACAAATCCGTCTCATCCTTCCTGAATGCCGATCTCTCCAACCGCGACGATGTCGCGCCGATGGTGCTGGAGAAGACGGCTGCGTTGAAGTTCGGCATCAAGTCGGGCGAGGGCATGTTTGCCTACACGCCCGAGCAGACAAAGGCGCTGCAAGGCGAACGGGCGCGCAAGCTCGTCGCGGTGCGGCGCATCCTGGAAGGCCGGGAGTAGCTAATGTCAAACGGTGCGCAGAGGGCAGGCCGGTTCGAGGAGTTCCACCGGTCGGCTGTTTGTGTGAAGGGTGCCTTCGCCATCAAGACGGCGTGGCTGCGGCCGACGAAAGCGCGCGGGGCGACAAGCCATGCGCATTGAAACCATTCGAGCCGCCGGTGACAGGCCGGCCCATATCCGCCATGACAATCTGATCTCCGCCAAGGGCGTTTCGGTGGTCATCGCCCGGCAGTTGATCCTCAGCAACATCGATCTCTCTGTGCCGAAGGGGTCGTTTGTCTCCCTTATCGGCCCTTCCGGTTGCGGCAAGAGCACCTTGCTCAAGGTGCTGGCCGGGCTGGTGCAGCCGACCCAGGGCAGCGTTGCGATCGCCGGGCTCGCACCGGTCGAGGCGGCGCGCAAGTGTATGATCGGCCTCGTCTTTCAGGACGCCAACCTGCTCCCCTGGAAGAACGCCGTCGACAATGCGTCGCTGCTGCTCGGCATCGCCGACAAGTCGCTGTCGCGCTCGGATTTGCGGGCGCGCGGGCAGGAGATGCTGGAACTGGTGGGGCTGGGCGACAGCGCCCACAAGCGCCCAAACGAACTGTCGGGCGGCATGCGGCAACGGGTCGCCATCGCACGGGCCCTGGCGCTCGATCCGGCGGTGCTGCTGATGGACGAACCGTTCGGCGCGCTCGACGCCATCACCCGCGATTCGATGGGGCAGTCGCTGCTGGAAATCTGGCAGCGTACCGGCAAGACGATCGTGCTCGTCACCCATTCCATCGACGAGGCCATCCATCTGTCGCGTCATGTGCACGTGCTGGGGATCAAGCCCGGGCGGATCACCGAGAGCCTCGACATTGCGCTGCCTTATCCACGCGACCTGTCGGTCAGCGAAGATCCGGAGTTCGTCAGGCTGGTGGTCCAGTTGCGAACCATGCTGCGCTCCAGCCATCAGCCGGGAGGCGCGTCTTGAGCGACCAACCCATCACGGACCTTCCCGAGCCGCGCCTCGCCTCCAGCTGGAGTGCGGCGACCGGCAGTTGGCTACCGGCGGTCATCCTGCTGCTGGTGACGATCGTGGCGTGGGAAGCCGCCGTGCGGATCTTTGCCATATCCGCCTTCATCATTCCCGCCCCGTCCGAGATCGCGAAGTCGCTGGTGGCGCAATGGGGCACGCTGATGCAAGCGACGCTGGTGACCGCGGGCGAGATCCTGTTCGGCTTCCTGGTCTCGGTCGTGGTCGGCATTGCCATTGCGCTGGTCATCGTGCGCTTCGACTGGCTGGGACGCGCGCTGTATCCACTGGTGGTGCTGTTCCAGAACGTGCCGAAAGTCGCGCTCGCGCCGATCTTCATCCTCTGGTTCGGCTATGGGCTGGCGCCCAAGATCGGCCTCATCCTGGTCATCGCCTTCTTCCCGGTGACACTGTCGATGCTGGCGGGCATGCAATCGGTCGACCGCTCGCTGCTGTCGCTGATGAATTCCGTCGGAGCCAGCCCGACGCAGATCCTGTTCAGGATCCGCGTTCCGCATTCGCTGCCGAACCTGATGGCCGGAACCAAGATCGCCGCCACGTTGAGCGTGATCGGCGCCATCGTCGGTGAGTTCGCCGGGGCGTCGGACGGTCTCGGCTACGTCATCCAGTTCGCTTCGACCCAGCTCGACACGGCGCTGGTCTTCGCAGCGCTGCTGCTCGTTTCCGTGCTTGGCATCGCCTTCTACTACGCCGCCGAAATCCTCGAACGCATCGTGGTGCCGTGGGCGCCGAAATTCAGCCAGTCCTAGGTCCGCTCGATCAACCAAATTCATAAAAGGGAACAAAAAATGCTGAGACGCTCACTTATCAAGGCCGCTACCTTCGCGGCGTTTGTTGCAGCACTCGGTTTTTCCAACGCTGCTCTGGCGGCGGACAAGGTCAACGTTCAGCTCGACTGGGTGGTGCGCGGCAATCACGCCATGTTTTTCGTCGGCAAGGAAAAAGGCTTCTTCGCCAAGAACGACATCGATGTGGCCGAGATCCGCAAGGGGTCCGGCTCGCCGGACGCGATGCGGCTGGTGGGCAATGAGAACGCGGATTTCGGCTTCGGCGATCTTCCCACGCTTGCCGTCGCACGGTCGCAGAATGTCCCGGTCGTGGCGCTGGCGGCCGTCAATCAGCACTCGCCGCTGGGGATCATTTCGCTGGCCAAGACGCTGAAGCTCACCAAGCCGTCCGACCTCAAGGGACTGACCATCGGCATTCATCCGGCTGGCTCCACCTACATCTTCTTCAAGGGCTTCCTGGCCGCCAATGGCCTGACCGAAAAGGACATGACGCTGAACAGCGTCTCGCCTCCCTATGAAAGCTATCTGCTGCTGGGCCGGGTTCAGACGGTCGTCGGCTATATCGACGCGGAGGTTCCCGAGCTGGAGGCGAAGGCCGGAGGCCCCGGCTCGCTCAGCATCATGATGGGGGCGGACCATGGGTGGAAAGCCTATGGCTCGGGCCTGTTCACCTCGCGGGCGATGATCAAGGACAAGCCGGACGTCGTGCGCCGCTTCGTCAAGGCGTACAGGGAGGCCTTCGACTATGTCGTGGCTCATCCGGAAGAGGCCGCCGAGATCACGGCCAAGGCAGCGCCCGGCTATGCGGACAAGAAGGACGTGCTGCTGGCGCAGATCAACGCCGACATCGCCTCGACATTCAGCAGCCCCGACACCAAGGAACACGGTCTCGGCTGGATGACGAAGACGCAGTGGGAGGAGACCCTAAAGACGCTGACGGACCAGGGCGTGCTCAAGGCGGCTCTGTCGGCGGACGACGTCTTCACCGACGCATTCCTGGCAAAAGAATAAGGGGCGCGCGGTGTTCGAACGGAAAGATCGATGAGCGCCTACCGGCAGACCAGGCTGTCCTGCGCGATGGCGCAGGACACATCACGCTCGCCTTTCGCCGCATCGGCGCGGTCGAGCGTGACCTGCACGCGGGTGGCATATGCCCAGCTCGCCAGACCGCACCACAGCCGCTCGACGGGCAGGTTCTCGCGCTTGTCGTTGAGGATCGTGAACGTGCCGGTCTTCGCATCGAACCAGAGCTCGACGCGGGTCTTCTTGCCCGGCTCGATCGTTGCGATCCCGGCTGAATACCAGTGGGCGAAGTCGGCGTTGCAGGAGAGGCCTTCGCTGCCCGCATTCGAAATCGTCAACGGAACCATGTCGAGCCCGTCAGTGCCGGTGCGGACGGTGACATGGTGCAACTCAACCGCGTTGGCGAAGGACGACAACGCCAGCATCACCGGAAGGGCATAACGGATCTTCACTTTGCCTGAGCTCCATATATAAATTTCGCAGGCAGTCTATCTCGCTTTCGCGCAATAACAATAAGAATGTTGATTGGTAAATCAAAACAGAGAGGGTAACATGTTAAAGATTCTCAAGAGCAGTGTAAGTGCAGTTATATTGAGCGGTGTCTTGATGAGCGGCGCGCTTGCCGGCGAGGTCAAGTCGATCGCCATCCTGACGCCCGAAGAAGGCACGGACTATGGCTGGAACCAGCAAGGCATCGACGCTGCCAAGGCGGCGGGCAAAGCCGCAGGTGTCGAAGTGGTCGTGGCCCAGGGTCTCGGCTATGGCGACGTTCGTCCGACCTTGCGGGAACTTGCCTCCGACGGCGCCAGCCTGCTGATCGCTCATGCCAGCGGCTACAACACCTCGGCGCCCGAAATCGCCAAGGAACTGAAAGTTCCGGTGGCGATCGTCGACACGCCAGCCGGCTTGGAGAAGGGCCTCGTCGCCGACTACACGCTGAGCGGCCACGAGGGTGCCTATCTGGCCGGCCGTCTCGCCGGCAAGGTGTCGCGTTCCAAGTCGGTCGGCATCGTCGTCTCGGGCGAACCGCCATCGTGGAATTCGCAGTCGGCGGCGTTCGCACAAGGCGTGAAGGCGGAGAACCCTGACGTCAAGATCACCTATGCGGTGATCGGCCCTGCCGCCTACAGCGACGCGGCCGGCGGCAAGCGCGTCACCGAAAGCGTGATCGCATCCGGTGCCGACATCATCTTCGGCCAGGGCAACGGTTCGAGCTTCGGCATGCTGCAGGCGGTCGAGACGACCAAGGCAGCCGATGGCGGCAAGGTCTATTTTATCGACGTCATCGGCGACAAGACACCGATCGACAAGGGCTTCCTGCTGTCGTCGGTGGTGTGGAACATCGAGCCGGTCTATGCGGCGATGATTGCCGACCTGAAGGCCGACACGTTCGGCACCAAACACTATACGATCGGCCTCAAGGACGACTCGGTTAAGCTGCTGAAGACCGCTGCGATCCCGGACAATGTCTGGACGGAAATCCAGGCGCTGCGCGAGGACGTCATTTCCGGCAAGATCAAGGTCGAGCCGGTCTATGACGCGGCCGCCGTAAGGGCACTGATGACCAGCGTCGCCCAGTAAGGCGATCACGGTCAACTGCCGGAGGGGTGATCCGTTCACCCCTCCGGACGATTCCCGTTTTTTTGGTGCTGGGCTTTCATGAGCGGTTTTTCTTCATCGTCCGTTGCCGGGCGCGACATCGTCGCGCTTGAAGGCGTGACCAAACGGTTCCCCGGCATCGTTGCCAATGACAGCGTCGACCTGTCGATCCGCCCGGGCGAAGTGCATGTGCTGCTGGGCGAGAACGGCGCTGGAAAATCGACACTGATCGGCATGTTGTCCGGCCTGCAGCAGCCGGACGAAGGACGCATACTGGTCGACGGCAAACCGACGCCGATCACGTCGCCGCGCCATGCGCTGGCACTCGGCATTGGCACCGTATTCCAACACATGATGCTGGTGCCGACGCTGACGGTGGCGGAGAACCTCCTGCTTGGCGGGCCGTGGTGGCAGCGCCCCAGGACCGAGGAACTGGCGGCGCGCGTCGCCGAGATCACCGGCACGCTCGGCATCACCGTCAAGCTTCAAGCCAAGGTATCGGAGTTGTCGCTCGGTGAGCAGCAGCAGGTCGAGATCCTGCGCGCGATGCTGCGCAACAGCCGGCTGCTCATCCTTGACGAGTCCACCTCCATGCTGACGCCGAAAGGTATCGACGAACTGGGCGCGCTGATGCGCCGCCTTGTCGAGCAGGGCCTGGCGATCGTCTTCATCACCCACAAGCTCAAGGAGGCGGCTGCCTTCGGCGACCGCATCTCGGTGCTGAAGCTTGGCCGCAAGGTCGGAGAGATCCCGCCCGAGCGGTTTCGCGCCCTGGGCGAACAGGAGATCGTCTCGGAGATCGTGGAATTGATGTTCGGTAAGCAGAAGGATGATCCGGAAGCCGTCGAGCGTCCTGTCCGCACTGCCCGCGCCGGAACGGCCCCGCTGCTTCAGGTCGCGGATCTCGCGGTCGCGCCGACCGACAATGCGCCGGGCCTGTCGTCGATCTCTTTCGACATCCGCCCGGGCGAGATCCTGGGCATAGCCGGCATCGACGGCAACGGCCAGAAGCAGCTGGCGGAAGCGCTGGCCGGCCAGCGTACAGCCGCCAGCGGCTCGGTGCGGCTGGACGGCGCCGCCATCGAGACGCTGAGCGTCGGCGAGCGCCGCCGGCGCGGCCTTCGCTACCTGACCGACGACCGGCTGGGCGAGGGCACTGTCGGCACCTTCCCGGTCTCGATCAACTTCTTCCTCAAGCAGGTCGGCGCGGCCCCGTTCTGGCGCAACGGCGTCGAGCAGCGCGCGGAGATCGACAAGCGCGCCACCCAGCTCGTGCGCGAATATGACGTGCGTACGCCGAGCCTGAAGACGCCCGTCGCGCGGCTGTCCGGCGGCAACATCCAGAAGGTGCTCCTGGCACGGGAACTGGCTGAAGGCGCCAAGGTGGTGATCTTCAACAAGCCGACCTATGGGCTCGATCTCGCCAACACATTGGCGTCGCGCCAGCGCATTCGCGACACGGCGGCGCGTGGCCTTGCCGTGCTGCTGATCTCCACCGACCTCGAGGAATTGCTTGGTATGTGCGACAGCATCGCCGTCATCGCAAACGGCGCTTTGGTCGGCACCGTCGAGAACGTAGACGACGCCCGCACGAAGGTCGGTCGCCTGATGATCGGACTTGCCGCATGAGCATCGACACCGCACCCACGGTCAGTGCTACCGCACTCGATGCCACGAGCGGGGCAACGACGCGCCGCGACATCCTGCACCGGCTGCTGATGACGCTCGGTCCGATCCTCATCGCTCTCGTCATAGCCGGCTGTATCCTGCTTGCCGTCGGCGTCGACCCGCTCGCCTACTATGGCTTCGTGCTGGAGAAAGGACTGTTCTCGCCGCTCGGCATCCAGCAGACGCTGACGCGCATGGCGCCGCTGCTGTTTCTTGCCGCCGGCCTGATCGTGGCCTTTCGCGCCGGCATGTGGAATCTCGGCGGCGACGGCCAGTTCCTGCTTGGCGCGGTGACGGCGGCTGCCAGCGCTCCCGTGTTCGTTCAGATCATGCCAGCCTGGCTGGCGCTGGTCTGCTCGTTCCTCATCGCCATGATGGTGGCGATGATCTGGTCGCTGGTGCCGGCCCTGCTGCGTGCCTATCAGGGTGTCAACGAGATCATCACCACGCTGATGATGACGTTCCTCGGCACCTCGCTCGCCAATGTGCTGGTCAAGCTGGCGTTTCGCGATCCGGGAACGACCGTGCCGCAGACGCGCACGCTGCCGGTGGAGGGCCGGCTGCCGCGCCTGTTCGAAACGACCATCACCAGTGGCCTGCTGCTTGGGCTGGCGGCGATCGTCATCGTGCATCTGGTGATGACGCGCACGGCGTTCGGGCTGAAGCTGAGGATCGTCGGCGCCAATCCACGCGCGGCGGTTCACTCGGGGCTCGGTGTCCCCGGCCTGACCGTCGCCGTCTTCGCCATTTCGGCCGGGCTGGCCGGCCTTGCCGGCGCCGTCGACATCATCGGTGTCCAGGGCAATGTCCGCGCCGACTGGAATCCCGCCTATGGGCTTGCCGTGATACCCGCCGTGTTTCTCGCCCGCATGAACGGCTTTGCTGCGATAGGCTTCGTGTTCCTGCTTTCGGTGCTTTCGATCGGCGGTGAGAGCGCGGCGCGCCGGCTTGGCGTTCCCAATCATTTCACGCTGGTGCTGGTTTCCATCGTGCTGATCGTGCTCGCGCTCGCCGAATATTTCGATCACCGATACAACCAGTCGCGGAGGGCCTAGGGCATGACCGGGCTGTTCAGCGAAGTCTTTCTCAGCGCGCTCCTGTTCGGCGCCGTCACCGCGGCGATCCCGCTGCTGCTTGCCGGGCTCGGCGAGCAGATCTCCGAGAAGGCGGGGGTGCTCAATATCGGCATCGAAGGCATGATGCTGGCCGGCGCCTATCTCGGCTTTGTCGGCGCTTTCTATTCCGGGTCGCTGTGGCTGGGCTTTCTCACCGGTGCCGTCGGGGGTGCTGCGGTGGCGCTTGTCATGGCGCTGCTTTGCGTGCGCATCGGGCTGAACCAGATCGTCATCGGCATCGCGCTGACCTTGGGGCTCGAGGGCCTGACGGCACTGCTCCACCATTTCCAGTTCTCACGCAGCTACCCGCGCCTGCCCGCGGCGGATGCGACCGTCATTCCGCTGCTTTCGGACATCCCGGTCATCGGGCCTGCATTCTTCAAGCATCATCTGATCGTCTATCTGGCGGTCGCGCTGGTTTTCGGCATGAGCTACCTCTATCGGCGCACGCAACTCGGCCTCAATTTGCAGGCGGCAGGCGACAAGCCGGCCGCGCTCGATGTCGCCGGCATCGATGTCGTGCGGACCCGCACCATCGCCGTGTTGACGACCGGAGCGCTGGCTGGGCTCGGCGGCGCCTATCTCGCCAATGTCGGGGCTGGGCTGTTCATTCCGTTCATCACCAATGGCGCGGGCTTTCTCGGCATCGTGCTGGCCATGCTGGCGCGCGGTCGCCCGATCTGGGTGCTGTTCGGCGCGTTGCTGTTCGGCGTCTGCCTGTCGCTGACGACGGCCATGCAGGTGGCCGGCATCAACATACCGACCGACATCATCCAGATGCTGCCGTTCCTGGCGGTGATGATCATGCTGGTTCTGTTCGGCCGGCGCGCCAGCCTGCCGGCGGCGCTCGGCATTCCATACGAGCGCGGCGCGCGCTGAGCACAATTCATGCGCGGACGGGACCCGCGCCAATAAAGGAGGCAAGAATGTCGGATACCAAGGTCTACCTGCTCGACGGCGGCTCGCTCGTTCTCGACGGCTATCATGTGTTCTGGAATCGCGGCCCTGGCGGTGAAGTGCGCTTCCCCGTCTATTCGATCCTGATCGAGCATGCCGAGGGTCGGTTCCTCATCGACACCGGCTACGACTACGACCACGTGATGAAGGTGCTGCCGTTCGAAAAGCCGATCCAGGAAAAGCACCAGACCATCCCAGGCGCCCTGGCGCTGCTCGGCCTCGAACCGAAGGACATCGACGTCGTCGTCAATTCGCATTTCCACTTCGACCATTGCGGCGGCAACAAGTATTTTCCGCATGCCAAGAAGATCTGTCACCGGACCGAAGTGCCGCAGGCCTGCAATCCCGAGCCCTTCGAACATCTCGGCTATTCCGATCTGAGCTTTTCGGCGGAGGCTGCCGAAGCGCGTGGCGCGACCGGGCAATTGCTGGCGGGCACGACACGGGCGAACTCGACCTTTGAAGGCGTCGATGGCGACGTCGAGCTTGCCAGGGGTGTCCGGCTGATCTCGACGCCCGGTCATTCGATCGGCCATTACAGCCTGCTGGTAGAGTTCCCCAAGCGCAAGCCGATCATGTTCACCATCGACGCGGCCTATACGCAGAAGAGCCTTGAAACGCTGTGCCAGGCGGCCTTCCACATCGATCCGGTGGCGGGCGTCAATTCGATGCGCAAGGTGAAGAAACTCGCCGAGGACCATGGCGCCGAGTTGATGTACTCGCACGACATGGACAACTTCAAGACCTACAGGACCGGCACGCAATTCTACGGCTGACCGCCTGCAATCGGGAGACAAGACGATGCGCTATCTCGAACACGCCGATCCGGTCATCACCCTGACCGCGGGGCCGGTGAACGCCTATGCCGAAGTGCTGCGCGGCCTCGGGCGCACGGTGCTCTACGACTACGACCCGGCGTTCCAGCTCTTCTACGAGGGTGTGGTCGACAAGGCGCAAAAGGCGATGCGGCTGTCGAACAAGCCGGTCATCCTGCATGGCGAGCCCGTGCTTGGCCTGGAGGCCGCCGCGGCCTCGCTGATCACGCCGGACGATGTCGTGCTCAACCTTGCCTCAGGCGTTTACGGCAAGGGGTTCGGCTATTGGGCGAAGCGCTATTCGCCACATCTGCTCGAGATCGAGGTGCCCTATAACGAGGCGATCGATCCGCAGGAGGTCGAGGCAATGCTGAAGGCGCATCCGGAGATCACCGTCGTTTCCGTCTGCCACCACGACACGCCGTCCGGCACCGTCAATCCGATCGACGCCATCGGTGCGCTGGTTTCAGCGCATGGCGGCTATCTCATCGTCGATGCCGTCTCGTCCTTTGGCGGCATGAAGACGCATCCCGAGGATTGCAAGGCCGATATATATGTCACCGGCCCGAACAAATGCCTGGGCGCGCCTCCCGGCCTGACGATGATGGGTGTCAGCGAGCGGGCCTGGGCCAAGATGAAGGCCAATCCCCTGGCGCCGCGCGCGTCGATGCTCAGCATCGTCGACTGGGAGCATGCGTGGTCGCGGGACAAGCCGTTTCCATTCACGCCGTCGGTCTCGGAGATCAACGGGCTCGATGTCGCGCTCGACCTCTATCTCAATGAGGGACCGGAGGCTGTGTGGGGGCGCCATGCACTCACCGCCAAGGCCATGCGCGCCGGCGTTGCCGCGATGGGTCTGTCGATCTGGGCTGCCAGCGACAGCATCGCGTCGCCGACCACGACCGCTGTCCGCACGCCCGAAGGTGTCGACGAGAAAGCGCTTCGCCAAGCCGTGCGCGCCCGTTACGGCGTCGTCTTCTCATCGGGCCGCGGCGAAACATTGGGGAAGCTGACACGCATCGGCCATATGGGTCCGACCGCCCAGCCGATCTACGCGATCGCGGCGCTGACGGCACTTGGCGGCGCCATGAACGCGGCCGGCCAGAAACTGGCGATCGGCAAGGGCATCGACGCGGCGCTGGCCGTGATCGACGCCGACGCTTGAACAGACATCACCAGATCACGAATTGAGGGAGCATTTTCATGACTGAACGGCTTGCGGGAAAGACGGCCCTGGTTACGGGCGCCGCGCAGGGTATCGGCAAGGCGATCGCCGCGCGGCTTGCCGCCGATGGGGCAACCGTCATCGTCAGCGACATCAATGCCGAAGGCGCCGGGGCGGCGGCCGCGGCGATAGGCGGAAAGGCGAGGGCGATCGCCGCCGACATTTCCGATCCGGCATCCGTCAAGGCACTCTTCGCCGAAATCCAGGCCCTGACCGGGGGCATCGATATTCTGGTCAACAATGCCAGCATCGTGCCGTTCGTCGCCTGGGACGATGTCGATCTCGACCATTGGCGCAAGATCATCGACGTCAACCTGACCGGCACTTTTATCGTCAGCCGTGCCGGTACGGACCAGATGCGTGCGGCGGGGAAGGCCGGACGGGTGATCAGCATCGCGTCCAACACCTTCTTTGCCGGCACGCCGAACATGGCGGCCTATGTCGCGGCCAAGGGTGGCGTCATCGGTTTCACCAGGGCGCTCGCCACCGAGCTTGGCAAATACAACATCACCGCCAATGCGGTGACGCCCGGCCTGATCGAGAGCGACGGCGTCAAGGCGAGCCCGCACAACGAGGCGTTCGGCTTCGTCGAGATGCTTCAGGCCATGAAAGGCAAAGGGCAGCCGGAACATATTGCCGACGTGGTCTCGTTCCTGGCCTCCGACGATGCGCGCTGGATCACGGGCCAGACGCTCAATGTCGACGCCGGGATGGTGCGCCACTAGCCAAAGCGTATCGCAAAAACTGTTGCGCATTTCGGGGTGACCTGCATCGCGGTCGCAGCAGCGGACGGGCGCGGCCTATCAAAGGGAAATCACGGTGGACTTCGGATTCGACACGTCGGTTTTCGACGGGCTGACGATTGCAATGCTGGTCGCCGGCCTGGCCATGACCGGAATGGCCTCCGGCGTGCTCGCCGGTCTGCTGGGAGTCGGCGGCGGCATCGTCATCGTCCCGGTGCTGTTCTGGGTGCTTAGCCTGTTCCACTTTTCGCCTGCTGTGATCAGCCATCTGGCGGTCGCGACCTCGCTCGCGGTCATCATCCCCACCTCGATCTCGTCGATGCGTTCGCACAACAGGCGCGGCAATGTCGATCGGCCTCTGCTCACTCTGTGGGGACCGGCCATTTTCGCCAGTGCCCTCGTCGGCGGCATCATGTCGAAATTCATCCCGGGCGCCGGCTTGCGGCTGGTCTTCGGCGTGGTCGGCCTGCTGGTGGCCGTCAACATGGCGTTGCCGAAGCACCTCGTGATCTCCGATCACCTGCCGCAAAGCGGCTGGATCAACCGCGCGATCGCTGCTGTGATCGGCTTTGTCTCTTCGCTCATGGGAATTGGCGGCGGCACACTGTCAGTGCCGACGCTTTCCAGCTTCTCCTTTCCGGTGCACCGGGCCGTCGGCACATCGTCGGCGCTTGGCCTGCTTATCGCGCTTCCGGCAGTGGCCGGCTTCATCTGGGCGGGTCTTGAAATCGCCGGCAGGCCTCCGCTCAGCCTGGGTTACGTCAGCCTGCCGGCGGTTGCCATCATAGCGCCGGTGAGCTTCCTGTTTGCACCCCTGGGTGCAAGGCTCGCCCACGCGCTCAACCGGCGCTACCTGAAACTTGCCTTTGCGTTCTTCCTGGCGATCACGGCCGGGCGAATGTTGCTTTCCTGAAGCCGGTTCAGCGGCCTACGGCTATTTTTCCCGCATGGCCCGGCGGAAGTTCTGCGTGATCGGCTCGGCGAGATAAGAGAGCACGGTGCGGGCACCTGTCCGGATCATCGTCTCGCTCGACATGCCGGGCAGCAGCTTGCGGCTCTCCAGCTTGCCGAGTTCGCTTTTGTCGATCACAACCGTCGCGGCGAAATAAGGTGCGCCGCTGCGTTCCTCAACCATGCGGTCAGCCGACACGATCTCCACGACACCTTCGAGTGGCGGCAGGTTGTAGCGGGCGAAGGCCGGGAAGCTGACGCGCGCGAGCTGTCCGGGTGCGATCGTCTCGACATCCTCCGGCTTGACCATAGCCTCGACCACGAGTTGCTGTCCGAGCGGCACGATGGTCATCAATGTCTCACCGGGTTTCACGACACCGCCCGCCGTATGGACCTTCAGATCCATGACAATGCCGTCAACCGGTGCGACGACATCGGTGCGGGTAAGCACGTCCGCGGCGGAACGCTCCTGCTGTCCGAGGTCGAACAACTCCGCCTCGACCTTGCTCAACTCGTCGACGGCCTGGTTCAGGCGCACTGTGTTGAGGTTCAGGATTTGCGTATCAATCTCGGCCATGGCGCTTCCGGCACGGGCGATTGCGGCAATGTTGGTAGCGCGCTCCCCCTCGATCTCCCGCTGTTGGCGTCTGAGCAATAGGTTCCGTTCGCGGGTGGTCAGCCCTTTCTTGAGCAGCCCCTCAAGGTCTTTGCTTTCATCCTCGATTGCCTCGATCTGTTTGTCTTCGGTGACGATAAGCTGCTCCAGTCCCGTTATCTCTTCCTCGACCTGGTGACGGCGCTGGCCGAGAATTTCCCGCTCGTCCTTCAGATTGTGGTGCTTCGCGGCAAACACGTCACGCTGTGCGGCCACCGCGTCCTTCACGGCCGTGGCGGGGTTTGCGAGCAACGCCGGATTGAATTCGATCTCGGCCTTGCCGTCACGCTCGGCCCTGAGACGCGCGGCCAGCGCCTCACGCGTTGCTATCCGGTTCTGGACCAGGTCAAGTTGCGCCTTTGCCTGCGTGTCGTCGAGCCGGATGAGGATCTTGCCCGCCTTGACGATATCCCCGTTGGCGGCGTTCAACCCCGCGATGATGCCGCCCTCGAGGTGCTGGATGAGCTTGCGGTCGCCGGCGACCTTGATAACGCCCGGCGCCACAGCGGCGCTGTCCAGCGGTGCCAGCGCCGCCCAGCCCCCGGCCACGCCGAAGAACAGGAACATGATCGCGAACCCGGTGAACTTCACGCTGGCCAGACGCAGGGGTACCGGTTCCAGGAGGGAGGGCGGCGCGACGGGTAATGGCACGACGTTCAATGCTGGGGAACGGCTCATGCTTCCTTGACCTCTTTGCTGTCGTCGACTTCCTTGACTTCCTTGACCACTTCGAGGGTTGGTAGTTGGGCTGCCTTTGGCATCTGGGTGACCTTGCGGGCGCGGTTGGCGAGTTCGCCGAACACGGCGTCGCGTGGCCCGAACAGATCCTGTGCGCCATGGCTAAGCACCAACACCTTGTCGACCTTTTCCAGAATGCTTGGCCGGTGCGAGATCAGGATCAGGGTCGTCCCTGCCGCCTTGAGCCCGCCGATGACTGTCGCCAGTGCTTGCTCTCCCTCGTGGTCGAGATTGGAGTTAGGCTCGTCAAGGATAAGGAACGCCGGGTCGCCGTAGAGTGCCCGCGCCAGCCCGATGCGCTGGCGTTGCCCGCCGGACAAGGCCGCACCACCTTCACCGATCTCGGTGGCGTAGCCCTTCGGCAACCCCTTGATCAGTTCGTGGACGCCGGCCAACTGCGCGGCCTTGACCACATTGCTGAAGACCGCCGGGTTGAGCGACGCGAAACGGGCGATGTTCTCGGAGACGGTGCCGGCGAAGAGTTCGATATCCTGTGGCAAATAGCCGACGTGTCGACCCCTGTCCTCGGCCGCCCATTCGACAATGCTCATGCCGTCAAGCAACGCACGCCCTCCGGTCGGACGCCATGCACCGGCAAGGATTCGCGCCAGGCTTGTCTTGCCGGCGCCGCTCGGGCCGATCAACGCCATCGCTTCGCCAGGCTTGAGCTGGAAGCTGACGCCCTTCAGGATCGGTTCGCCGCCCTGACGGGCAAGCACAAGGTTGTCGGCCTCAAACCTGCCTTTGGGTCGTGGCAGTGGCAGAACAGGCGTGGCCTCCTGGCGCTGTCCGGCGACCGCGGTGAGACGCCGGTAAGCGGCACGCGCTCCGACCGTCGCCTTCCAGGTGGCGATCGCTTGCTCGACAGGAGCCAACGCACGGCCCATCAGGATCGAGGCGGAGATCATGATGCCGGGTGAAGCCTCGTTGCGAAGGACCAGATAAGCGCCGAGGCCGAGGATGGCCATCTGCAGGGCCAGCCGGTGGCAACGAGCGATGGCCGCAATGACGCCGCCCCTGTTGGCGGCAAGAACCTGTCCTCTGTTTGCCTCGTCCTGATGCGCCTTCCAACCCTCCAGCAGGGGCTTCAGCATGCCCATCGCCTGTACGACTTCGGCGTTGCGGATCGCTGCCTCAGCCTGTGTGTATGCCCGCGACTGAGCGCTTGTGGCCTCGGTCAACGGCTTGCGGGTGATGTACTCGTTCAGCAACGCGAGTGCGAACAGCACGAGCCCGCCGCAAAGAGCCAGCCAGCCCAGCCATGGGTGCATGAGGAAGATCGCGGCGAAGAAGATCGGTGCCCAGGGTGCGTCGAGGATCGGGAAGATGCTCGGGCTGGTCAAGAAATTCCGCACCTGGTCGAGGTCGCGCAGTGGTCGCGCGTTGATCTGGCCTGGGGCAGAAGCGGCGTATTCCACCGATGCGGTCAGGAGGACTGGGCCCAACCTTGCGTTCATCCATGACCCGACCTTGGCCAACAGACGCCCGCGCACAACTTCCAACCCCGCGAGCGTCGCGAGCGCCGTCGCCGCCATCAGCGACAGCATCACCAGCGTCTCTAGGCTATGGCTGCCGAGTACGCGGTGGTAGACCTGGAGCATATAAAACGCCCCGGTCAGCATCAGCACGTTGATGCCCCCACTGAACCAGACAAGCGGCCGGATGGCGCGTTTGGCCTCTTTGATCACCACCTGCAGGGCAGGGGGCTGTTGCTTGGTTTTCATCATTTAGAGGACATCCCCATGCAAGAGATCGCGGGCGGCGCATGGGGGGCAGCGTTCGCTGCCCCCATGGTCAAGTGTCAGGCGACGTCAACAAGTATGTGCTGGACGTCTGTCATATCCCCGTCCGCGTCCGCCACTTGGAAGGCGAAGTCGAGGTTGGCATCCGGCGTCTCGGTCACGGTCGTGCTGAAGGCGATGTCCGTGATCTTCAGCACGTCGTTGTCGACGGCGTCGAAGTTCACCAGGTTGGTGGTCGCAAAGCTGCCGCCGCTTGAGCCGGTCGCCCCGTTCAGGTCGATCGCCGTGCCGGTGATCCCGTTGCCCGACTGCATGATCTGGACACCCTGCAGCAAGTACTCTTCGCCGGCTGCGTTGTAGTCGTTCTGCTCGATGATCACGAGGCCGTCATTGTTGTCGAGCGTGAACTCTGAGTTGTAGGGGGATGGGACCAGACCCGTCTTAAAGATGTCGCCGTTCGACACGTACATAGCCCGCGTGATCGAGATGTCGTCCGCGGTGCCGAAGATGTTATCGGCACCGTTGTCGACCAGGTCGAGGATCAGCATCAGGTCCTCGCTGTTGCCAATGCCGTCGAACTTGATGGCCATACTGCCGGCGACGGCCGTCGGGTCGGTAGCCTCGCTCGCGATACCGACGTTGCTGTTGAAGAACCGCAAGGTGAGCAGTTCGCCTTTCTGGATCGTGTCGCCGGCGACACCGTTGGTGCTCTGCGTCGCGGACACCCACGTTTCGTTGTTGTTGCTCACCATGTCGTGAGCAGCGCCGGTGAAGACGGTGTCAGGGGGGACAGATGAGGATTTCCCCTCGCCATCGATCGTCAAGCTGAACGGGTTGGCTTTGTTGATCGCGTTGCCGGTGAACTGCACGAAGAAGTCTTCGTCAGCCGCCGTGTTCGGGTCATCCGCCTGCAACTTTTCCAATACGATCTGCGGGTGGCCCACGTTGCTTGTGGGCTGCTTGGACAAGAGCTCACTGGTGTGGATTAGGTCGAAGCTGAAGCCTTCGAGCGGGTCGGTCAGTGTGATGGTATAAGTGTCAAGAACCTTGTCGAAGACCAAGGTGCCGCCCGCCGTGCCGGTCTGGGTGCCAGCCGCTGGATCCTTGTCGTAGGTGAAGGTGAAGTCGAACGTTGCGGAAGTGGCACTTTCCGACGAGAGCGTCACGTCCGAGGTGAGGATACTCCCTCCGCCGCCGCCGGCGATCGTGCCGCTGAGTCCGATCTGGACGCCGGGAAGCGCGCCATTCTGGTCGACAAAGTCAGAACCGCCGCCCGTGTAGAACGCGGCCGTGTGGGCATCCGCGCCGATGTCGTACCCGAAGGCTCCGGTGGCCGACGCGTTGAGCGTGTTGGCCAGGGTCTCGTGCTGGATACCTGCGGTACCGGGGTCACCGTCGAATGGCACCGTGATCGTCGGGCCGTCGTCCTCGAAGGTAAAGGCAGTGCCGATGTTGGCTGTTGCCTCGGCGGTATCGCCGTCACCATCGGTGGCGGTCGCGGTCAGCGTAACCAGATCGGCCGCGGCAAGTACCGCCGCCGAAGCGCCGCTCTCCACGGGATCTGCCGGATCGTTATGGATGACCGAGCGGTTCTGGGTCAGCGTCACCTCGCCGGTGTTCTCATCGACGCTGATCAGGAAGGCGACCGTGCCTGTGGCGTTCGCCAGATAGCCTTCGACCTCGCCGCTGGCGTTGAGACGCAGCAGAATGTTGTCGCCGCTGAGCGTGTCGTCGAGGCCGCTGTCGACGCCTGCGCTCTTGACGTCGAGTTCATAGGTGACGGCGCCGCCGTCGGCGCCGAGGTCGGTGCTGAAGGCGGAAGCGAAGCCTGCCGATGTGGTATCGGAAAGATCGCTGTCGTCGGTGGTCAGCGTCGGAATCGTGCCGTCAGCGGTCACGGTCGGCCCGTCATCCTCGAAGTGGAAGGCGTCGCCGATATTGGCGGTTGCAGCGTCGGTGTCGCCATCACCATCGGTGGCAGTCGCGGTCAGTGTCACGAGGTCGGCCGCGGCAAGTGCCGCCGCCGAAAGACCGCTCTCCACCGAATCTGCCGGATCGTCATGGACGATCGCGCGGTTCTGGGTCAGCGTTACCTCGCCGGTGGCATCGACGGTGATCAGGAAGGCGACCGTAGCCGTGTCGTTCTCCAGGTAACCTTCCACTTGGCCATTGAGGTTGACGCGCAGCAGGATGTTGTCGCCGCTGAGCGTGTCGTCGAGGCCGCTGTCGACACCGGCGCTCTTGACGTCGAGCGCATAGGTGACGCCGTCCAGGCCATCGGCGCCGGCATCGACGCTGAAGACCGACGCGAAGCTTGCCGATGCAGTATCGGGAATGTCGGTATCGTCGGTAATCAGCGGCGGAACGGTGCCGTCCGCTGTCACCGCCGGCCCGTCATCGTCGAAGTTGATGAGGGAGCCGACCTCTTCGGTGTGGGCGTTGGTGGTCGTCGCCGAGAAATGGAACTCGGTGATGTCTAACCCTTCGTTTGCATCGACCCCCGTAACGGTCAGCCGGTCCATTGGGCTGGCGGTTGTGATATCGACGGTTGTGATGTTATCCAGCCCGGTGATGGTGACTGCGTTCCCAGTGCCAGTAAGCCCTGAGACGTGGATCGTGCCGCTCGCCGTGACGTAGTCGCCATCGGCGGTGATGGTGGCGGCAAATCCCGATTCTCCCGTCAACTTGATGCTGACGATATCGACGGGGTTGGTAGCAGTGCCGTCAAAGAAGTTCGTGCCTTGATCGTTGTCCGTATTGTTCGAGGCCGTAATCGTGATGTCCACGCGCTTATCAAAAGTGGAAGGCGTGATCTGGTTGATGGTGAACCCAGCCTGCGTGATAGTCTCGATATGGTTGTCGTACTGGATCTGCGAAGCAGTACCTGCGCTCAGGTCGCCGCCGGTCACAAAATCGACCTGCAGCGTTTCGCCCGGATTGATGCTCTGATTGTCGATGCCGAAGCCTTGTTTACTCACGTTGGCGGTGCCACCGTTCAGACCTATCACCAGAAGCTGCTTGGAAGCGTCATCGGGCGAGTTAATCAGGTAGAAATCGTGATTGCCGGGAGCGGCGTCCTGGCCTGAGAAACTGATCTCGGAGGTCCCCTCGATCGATGCGAATACCATATTGGTCAAATCGATGCGGTCATCCGGGTTGCTGTCCCCGCCGAGCGGATGGAGCAACGGCACATACTCAACCAAGTACAAATCCGCGTTGGTGGAGCTGGTGGGGTCGAGCCCAAACGAGAAGGCGAGAGGCCCGGTCTCGACGGGCTCAAAAGTCGGGTCGTCAGTGCCAATGACGCCGATCACGACGTTTGGATCAGTTGAATCCTGGAACAGCCACACATAATTGCCATCGACCGTCCGAATGCCGCTGTTCACGCCTTCGGTGGGGGAAAACAGGTCTCCGTCGAGGTTCTGCGTGAGAACGACCGAGGTGATGATTTCCCCTGCGTCCCCCGTGGCCTGCACGAAGTCGGCCTTGAAGGCGACTTCCAGTGCGGTGCCGAGGCCCAGAAGATATTGCAGCGTGAGATTGCCACTGTACAACGGATCGGACGGATCAATATCACTGTCCTGAAGACCGGTGGTTTCGTCGATGATGATGTCTTGGGCCGCGATGTCGAGGGCCATGGAGGTTCTCCTTGGTTGAAAACGCTTCAAGAAAAGGGAACCAGCTCCCGGATGCCGGAAATGCACCTACCCCAGTGCATCCGGTCGCGTGATGGATTTCGTCCCCATGCCTCATCGTGCCGCCAATGAAGAGGGCGCGTCCATTCCCGCTTGGATAGTATTGCGGTCAATGTCCGCGCCTGATCGAACGATATATATCCTTCGATAGATCAGGCTGGCGGGCGCTGCGGGAGGTCGCGCAGGCACGAGCCGGATGCCGTCAGACGGCTCTCCGGCCGTTGCCGTGCGTACAATGTCGGTGCGAGTGGAGAGTGTTCAGAGCAGGCCGGTTCGGCCCGTTCCTGGACGCCCGGAGCCTTTGCCGTGCGTCATCCAGGCAAGTTCCGCCCGGCCGCCGAGGTGCAGCTTCTCGTAGACGTGATGCAGGTGCATCTTCACCGTGCCTTCGGATAAATGCAGCCGCTGCGCGATGGTCTTGTTGCGCAGCCCGCGCGAGACGAGATCGGCGATCTCGGTCTCCCGCCCGGTCAGCCGGGACATTGGCTGCGGCTGCGACCCGGGCATCAGCAGTTGCTGGACGATCTTGTTGTCGATCCACTTCTTGCCCGCCGCCACCGCATTCACGCATTCGATGAGAAAGCGGTGGCTGATGCCGTCCAGAAACAGGCCGTCGACGTCGAGCGTCTGTATCTCCTTGACATCGAGCCTGCCGGTTGGCTGCACGATGAAGATGATGCCGAGAGCGCTGTTGCCGGCCTTCAGCCGTGAGGAAAGACCTGATGTCTGCTGGTCCGCGAGATCCACGCCCACGATGACGATATCAGGCTGATGGCGCTCCACATGAGCGAGAACGTCCACAGGGCGGCGACACTGGGCGACGACATCGTGTCCAGCCTTCTGCAAAACCCATTCCAGACCGGCGAGATATACCCCTCGCGGGTCCGCCACGACCAACGTCGACATGCGAACACCGTCCGTAAAAAACGCAACGAACTTGGTTAAACACCCGTTAAATCAGGAAACCAGAGCCTAGGCAGATTGTCAAGGAATAGCTAATATGCATGTTGCTATAATACGCGGCCGACAGGCGGGCTCCTCGCACCGCAGCAGGCCGGCTGACGATTCCGATTCCTGCAGAGGCGATACTGGACTTGATTGAAATGTCAGCGTTTCGATCGCGCCAGGATTCGCCGAAGCGAAATCGCGGGACATCTCACCGTGCTGCCAGGAGAGAATGCCTTTCCGACGGCATCAAAACGAATGTGAAGAACTTGGTAGCGGGAGAGGGACTTGAACCCCCGACCCCAGGATTATGATTCCCGTGCTCTAACCAACTGAGCTACCCCGCCAGGGCGGCGAAAGACCCGAAATCCGCCTCAAATCGAAAGGCATGTCGGGGGCGTTCGCCAAGGTCGCGCGGATATAAGGTTGGGAGGGTGAGCCTGTCAAGCTTCGAAGCAACCGGCTTGCCGGCTTATCGTCATTATCGAAAAGCTTTGCCGTGCGGACATTTGGTTGCCGCCGCCGGGGTTGAGTTCGAAGGGGCACGTCGCTATGTCTCGGCCAAGAGTTTTTAGAGTTTGAAACAGATGAAGCCGCGCATAGCAGTCCTCGGTTGCGGATACTGGGGCAGCAACCACATCCGCACTCTCAAGGCGCTCGGCGCGCTGCACGCGGTCTCCGATACCAACCGGGCTCGGGCAGAAGGCTTCGCCAGCGAGCAGGACTGCCTGGCGATCGAGCCGGACCAGTTGTTCGTGCGTGACGATATCGACGCCATCGTCATGGCGCTGCCGCCGCAATTCCATGCCGACCTTGCGGTACGCGCCGTCGAGAACGGCAAGGACGTGCTGGTGGAAAAGCCGATCGCGCTGACGGTTGCCGATGCCGAGCGCGCGGTGCGGGCGGCCAAGGACAATGGCCGCGTCTTCATGGTCGGCCATGTCCTGCGGTTCCACCCCGCCTTCGAGACGCTGAAAGGGCTGATCGACAAGGGCGAACTCGGCGAAGTGCGCTACATCCACTCGCACCGCCTCGGCCTCGGCAAGTTCCACACAGAGAACGACGCGCTGTGGGACCTGGCGCCGCACGATCTGTCGATGATCCTGGCGATCACCGGCACCGAGCCGATCGAGGTGCGCGGCGAGGGGGCCGCGCTGCTCGACAGTCTCAGCGACTTCGCGCATCTGCACATGCGCTTTCCCAACGGCCTGCGCAGCCATCTCTTCACCTCGCGGCTCAACCCCTATCGCGAGCGGCGGCTGACCGTGGTCGGCACCAAGGCGATGGCGGTGTTCGACGACGTCGAGCCATGGGAACGCAAGCTAGCCGTCTACCGCCACGCGGTGTGGCAGGACAGCGGCCAATGGGCCTTCACCACCAATGAGCCGTCCTATGTCGCGGTTGCCCAGGGCATGCCGCTGACACGCGAGCTGGAGCATTTTATCCAGTGCATCGAGACGCGTGCCGAACCGCGTACCAGCGGCGAGGAAGCGATCAGGGTGCTGCGCATCCTGACCGCCGGCACGGTCACCCACACCAAGTCGAATTCCTGAAGCGCGGATTATTCGGCGGGAACCTTATTCGGCAGGTATCTGGGCCGGCCTGGCGGCAAGCCGGGTCAGCATCGCCTCGGCCTCGGCGCCACGCTCCGAACGCTCGATGAAGCCGCCGCCGAACACGCGAGCTTCGTTGCCGTCATCGGAGTAGAGCACGCAGGCCTGGCCCGGCGCGATGCCGGACTCGCCGTCGATCAGTTCCACCCATGTGGCACCGGCACGATGATGCAGCACGGCCGGGCGCGGCGGCCGCGTCGAGCGGACCTTGGCGAACAGCTCCAGGCCGCCAGCAGGGACGTCTGTGAGCGGTCCGTCGCCCAGCCAGTTCATATTGCGCAGATAGATCTTGTGCGTCTCCAGCGCCTCGCGCGGGCCAACCACGACGCGAGCGCGGTCGGCATCGAGGTGGACGACGTAAAGCGGCTCGCCGGAAGCGATGCCGATGCCACGGCGCTGGCCGATCGTGTAGCGCAGGATGCCCTCATGGCGGCCGAGCACGCGGCCGTCGATGTGGACGATGTCGCCCGGATTGGCGGCGGTTGGCTTCAGCTTGGCGATGATGTCGGAATACTTGCCCTGCGGCACGAAGCAGATGTCCTGACTGTCCTGCTTGGCGGCAACCGCCAGCCCCATCTCCTCGGCAATGGCTCGAACCTGAGGCTTCGGCAGGCCGCCAAGGGGAAAGCGCAGATAATCGATCTGTGCCTGCGTGGTGGCGAACAGGAAATAACTCTGGTCACGGTCGGCGTCGACCGGCCTGTAGAGCGCGCGGTGGGCGCCGTTGGCGCCGGAACGGATGTAGTGGCCGGTGGCCAGCGCGTCGGCGCCGAGCTCCTTGGCGGTGGCCAGGAGGTCGGCGAACTTCACCGTCTGATTGCAGGAAACGCACGGGATCGGCGTCTCGCCGGCGACGTAGCTCTCGGCGAAGGGATCGATAACCGCCTTGCGGAAGCGTTCCTCGTAGTCGAGCACATAATGGGGGATGCCGAGCGTCTCGGAGACACGGCGGGCATCGTCGATGTCCTGCCCGGCGCAGCATGAGCCGGCGCGGTGCGTCGCCGCGCCGTGGTCGTAGAGCTGCAAGGTGACGCCGACGACGTCGTAGCCCTCACGTTTCAGCAGGCCGGCGACGACAGAGGAATCGACACCGCCCGACATGGCGACGACGATGCGGGTGTTTTCGGGACGTCCGGGAAGATCGAGACTGTTCATGATGCTTTCGTTCTGCACGGCGCCTCAATGCCAATGTCGAGAATATAGGTCAAGCTTTACCGGCGCGCCAGCGTGCAGGGCGATTCACCGGTTGCGTCCGATCTCCGCCAGGGGATGCATTTTCCCCGGCAAATCAGGGTTTGCGGGCAGATGTTTCAAATGCCGGCGAAAAGACTAACGCGGCGTTCATGATCCTTACCTAGTCATTAGGGTCTGCTTAGGCAATTTTTAAAGCTGTGGCGGTAACGTGGCGGGGATTGGGTCTTTGAGTTTTTTGTAGAGAGTACGATGACCGATCTGGTTAGACCGAGAGTCAAATATGTTATCGGGCCTGACGGCAGCCCTCTTACGATTGCCGATCTGCCGCCGACCAATACACGTCGCTGGGTTATCCGGCGTAAGGCGGAAGTGGTTGCGGCCGTGCGCGGCGGGCTTTTGAGCCTGGACGAGGCATGCCAACGCTACAAGCTCACCACCGAGGAATTCCTGTCCTGGCAGGCGTCGATCGACGAATATGGCCTTGCCGGGCTGCGCACCACACGCATCCAGCAATACCGGCACTGACCATTGCGAATTTAGACGAAGGGCGCGGCTAACCCCGCGCCCTTCTGTTTTTCACCGCTCCCGCTCAGAGCGATAGCACAACCTTGCCGATCGGCTTGGTGGCGAGGAAGGCGTGAGCGGCTCCCGCATGGTCCAGCGGGAAGCTCTTCGCCACATGGACGGCAAGCTTGTTGGCATCGATCAACCGAGCCAGTTCCAGCAGGCCCTCACTGTCGGGCACGACGGACATACGCTCGACCCGAATGTCTCGCGCGCCGGCCTGGGCCCTTGTGTTGTCGCTGACATCGAGCAATGACACCAGCACGCCGCCACGCTTGAGCACCTTCAGCGAGCGTTGGGCGTGGTCGCCGCCCATTGGATCCAGCACCAGATCGATGTCGCGGATCTGATCGGTGAAATCGCCCTTGGTGTAGTCGATGACTTCGTCGGCGCCCAGTTTGCGGACGAAATCGAGCTTGCCCGGGCTGGCCGTGGCGACGACGTAGGCGCTGCGCGCCTTGGCGATCTGCACCGCCAGATGACCGACGCCGCCAGCTCCCGCATGCACCAATACGCGCCGATCCGATTTCAGTCGGCCGTGACGAACAAGCCCTTGCCAGGCGGTGAGGCCGGCCAGCGGCAAGGCGCCCGTCTGGAGGTGGTCCGCGCCCTTCGGCTTCAGTGCGATTTGATCGGCAGGCACGGCAGCCAGCTCGGCATAGGCCGCCGCCTGCTTGGGGAAGCGCGGCATGCCGAACACCTCGTCGCCGATCTTGAAGCCGGTGACGCCGGGGCCGAGTGCTTCGACAGTTCCCGAGATGTCCCAACCCAGGATGAAGGGCGGCTCGCCGAGCAAGGGGTAGTAGCCGGCACGGACGGCGCCGTCGACCGGATTGATGCCTGCGGCCTTGACGCGAACCAGCACTTCGCCGGCCTCTGGCGTGGGATCCGGCTGATCGGCGATGACAAGGACGTCGGGTCCGCCGACGGATTTCTGGATAACGGCACGCATTGAGATGTCTCCTGCTCGGTTGATGCCACTATCATTTGGATAGTAATAGTCTCTTGTCCAGTATGTACCTTCCTGATATATACGCACCCCATGGATAGTGAAGATGATTGCGGTTTCGGCTATGATGCGTTCCGGCGGACGTGTCCTTCGCACACCGTGCTGGAGATGCTGGCCAGCAAATGGGTCTATCTGGTGGTTTGCGCGCTGCGCAAAGGCCGGCTGCGCAATGGCGAGCTCGCCCGCAAGCTCGAAGGCATCACGCCGAAGATGCTGACGCAGACGCTGCGGGTGCTCGAGCGCGACGGCCTGGTGCGGCGCGAGATCTTCCCGGTCATTCCGCCGCGCGTCGAATATGAATTGACCGAGCTCGGCCAGAACCTGGCGGGACTGCTTACCCAGATCAGGTCATGGGCGGAGCAGCATGCGCCGGATATCAAGGATGCCCGTGCAAGGGCAATTGCCGAGAGTGAAGGGGATTGGGCCGCGTAGGGCGGATTCATTTTTCACGCCGGAGCCGCAAGCCGCGACAATGCGCCAGCCTGATGGCGGGCGTTGGCGCGGCAAACCGCCAGGTCTTAGCCGATCATGGCGCTGCGGCCACCGACT
The DNA here is from genome assembly GCF_040321815.1 of Mesorhizobium sp. M0239. Lineage (NCBI taxonomy): Bacteria > Pseudomonadati > Pseudomonadota > Alphaproteobacteria > Hyphomicrobiales > Phyllobacteriaceae > Mesorhizobium > Mesorhizobium sp. M0239. The sequence continues at coordinate 218,097 of NZ_JAMYSG010000006.1, read as the reverse complement.
TCCGCTTCGCGGATCTTCGTGTCGCGCGATTCCAGCATTTCCGCCTTGGAAAGCTCCGCTTCAGCTTCGCCGAGTAATGATTCGGCGGCGCTTCGCTGCTGGGCGAGGTCGCTTTGGGAATTCCTGAGGTTGTCGCGGCGCAGGCGAGCCGCCTTGGCGAAGGTCGGATAGGCGAAATGGTTGATGTCGGTGATGCCGGCCTTCTTTTCCTCGGCGGTGATCTGAAGCTCCAGTTCGACGGCCATGCGTTCGAACTCGGCGATCATCATGTCGAGCTGCAGCAGCTGCCGCCGCTTCTCATTCACCTGAAACTGTTTCAGCCGAACGAGGTTTTCACGTGACTTCATGATTCGGTACTCCCGGAAACGCACACCCGCATCTATCGTCCAAACCACCTGGAAACGCCCAGGCCGCACCCGTGTCCACCGCCTTTCCCCTAACTATGGGAAACAAAACCCTAAAGTTTTTTGCCGACGGTAACCATTCGTTTACGGGCATTGTTAATCATACGGGTCAGGACTTAAGGCCGGGTAAAAATTCCGGCCACCGATGCGGAAGCGACGTCGATGAGTCCCTGGAGTCGCTTAGTCCAGGTTGTTAATGTGTTGCATTAGGAATTTGGTTCTGAGATTCGTTATTAGATTCAAGAGGGTGTAGAAAGAGGTTAAAAAATCTGGTACCGTCATGGACGGGAAATTAGGATTTGTTAACCATTCAATGGCAGCCTCTGCACAAGGCAACCACTGCTCCGGGTCCGGACGGGTCGTGAAATGGTCCGGCAGCAGAAAAGGGGAATGAAATGCGTGTTCTGCTGATAGAAGATGACAGTGCAACCGCACAAAGCATCGAACTGATGCTGAAATCGGAAAGTTTCAACGTCTACACGACCGATCTCGGTGAAGAGGGCGTCGATCTAGGCAAGCTCTACGACTACGATATCATTCTTCTCGATCTCAACCTGCCTGACATGTCGGGCTACGAGGTCTTGAGAACGCTTCGCCTTTCCAAGGTCAAGACACCTATTCTCATCCTCTCCGGCATGGCCGGCATCGAGGACAAGGTGCGCGGCCTCGGCTTCGGTGCAGACGACTACATGACCAAGCCGTTCCACAAGGATGAGCTGGTTGCCCGCATTCATGCCATCGTGCGGCGCTCCAAGGGCCACGCCCAGTCGGTCATCACCACCGGCGACCTGGTGGTCAACCTCGATGCGAAGACAGTCGAAGTCGGCGGCCAGCGCGTGCACCTGACCGGCAAGGAATACCAGATGCTGGAGTTGCTTTCGCTGCGCAAAGGCACCACGCTGACCAAGGAAATGTTCCTCAACCACCTCTATGGCGGCATGGACGAGCCTGAGTTGAAGATCATCGACGTCTTCATCTGCAAGCTGCGCAAAAAGCTCGATGCGGCATCGGGCGGTCAGAACTACATTGAAACGGTCTGGGGGCGCGGCTATGTGCTGCGCGAACCGGAAGACATTCGCGTCAGCGCCTGAGCGACGAATCGTTCGAATCTTTTCAAAAAAACCCGGCTTCGGCCGGGTTTTTGCATGACGGGCTGGTAACGGTCTGTTTTTGGGCTTCCGAGCAGGAAACCGTCACGCACTTTTTCTGGAATTGCTCAAGGGTGCCGAATCAGTTGCGCTCTTCAAGGTGCGAAAGCGCTCGAGCAGTTGCGGGCGGTTGAACGGCTTCAAGAGATAGCCCTGGGCGCCGGCGCGCTTGGCCCGCATGATCGAAGCAATATCGAGCTCGACCAGGGAAATCAGGATCTGCGGCCTTATCGGGCTCTCCATGGCGCGGACGCGACGGATGAGATCGACCGCCGGTACGTCGGGCAAGGCGCCATCGACGACGATGATGTCGGGCATGTCGGCGGCGCACATCTCCAACGCGTCAAGTCCGCTGGCGGCCTCGATGACAATCATTTCGGAGCCGCCCAGGATGCGTTTTGCAACCTTCCTGATGACGCTTGAATCGTCGACGAACATGCAGCGTTTCATTTCCGGGTCCTCTTTGCCTTCTGGCAGTCCGGTAGCGTCGGGGGCATCCAGGGCGGACCATAGGCCAATCTGGTAAAGAAGCCGAAAAGGCGTTAGGTAAAATTTTTACAAAGATAGGCAGGTGCCTGCTTTTATTCGCGAATGCTTTGGCACTGCCTGGACGACCAGATGCATCTCAAGTCGATGAGCTGGAATTACAGATTTCAATGTAGAAATACTTCGCTTTATCGGCTGCGCAATCAGGCCGCAGAAAGGACGATTTCTTCCGGCGTCGCGTGGATCGATATCGTCATGCCGGCTTCGCGCGCCAGAAGCAGCGTGTAGTAGGGCTGCACGGAATGCGCGTCGATCGGTTCCTCCGGCTTGTGGCCGGAATGCAGTTCGAGGAACTTCGGCGGCACACGCAGCATCGGGCCGGCCGACGCAAGCGCGAAACGCGGTTCGGTCTCAAGATTTTCCAGCGTCACGGAAAGCTTGCCGCCGCGCGGAATGGCGGCATTGGCGACGAGGATCAGGTTGAGCAGCAGCTTGACCTTGTTCTTGGGCAGCAACGCGCGGGGCCCGTTCCAGGTCAGTTCCGGCTTTTCGTTCTTGAGGAAGGCGATGGCGACCGCTTCGGCATCGCCGGTATCGATCAACATGCCGGCCGAGCCGGCGGCACCGAAGGCGATGCGGGCGAACTGCAGGCGGGCCGAAGCGTTGCGGGCGCTCTGGCGGATCAGCTTCATCGCGTCCTCGTCGGCGCCGCCTTCATCAAGCAATTCGAGCCCGTTGTTGATCGCGCCGACCGGCGAGATGATGTCGTGGCAGACCCGACTGCACAAAAGCGCTGCCAGATCGGGTGCGGAAAGGGTGAACAGATCGGCCATCGGCGAAAAATCCCTGCAAAATCTCACAACTCATGGCCGGGCGATCGATCGTCGCCTGCCACACGAATCACGCACTCTCTCCTCGGGCTTTCTGAATACACAGCGCCCGTGCGTGCAGCAACAAATCCAAATTGTGGTTGTGGCAAATGGCGTGTTCACGCAGGCTGCCGGCCCCACTTGAGCGACCCCAAACAGCCTTCGAACCGCCATGTTCATGTGTGAGCTTAATGGTTGAAAAAGGATTACGGCATAGTTTGCCCCTAACAGTTACCCTTAACGGCCGGCTAAAAGAGCCGTACGGGGTGCGAGGCGTCGGCGAAGGTGCTCCCTGACGGAGATTGGAAGCATGTTTTCCCGATACTACGACCGGAGCTTTCTCCGTGTCTTCTCAATGGCGGTCACGCTCCTGGGCGTTCTCGTCTTCTCGACTTCAGCCCTGCGGGCCCAGGAATACACCGCTCAGGAGATTGTCGATTCCGGTCACAAATTTTTTGGCGCGACATCGGGCGGGCTCGCCACGGTGATCGAGAAGATTTTTGCCTCCTACGGCCTGCCCAACGGCTATCTGCTGGGCGAAGAAGGCTCGGGTGCGCTGATCGGTGGCCTGACCTATGGCGAAGGCACGCTCTACACCAAGAATGCCGGCGACCACAAAGTGTTCTGGCAAGGCCCGTCACTCGGCTGGGATTTCGGCGGCGAGGGGTCGCGGGTGATGATGCTGGTCTACAATCTCGACGATGTGGGCAGCCTCTACAACCGCTATGGCGGCGTCGCCGGTTCGGCCTATGTGGTGGCTGGCGTCGGCTTCAACGTGCTGAAGAACAACAATGTGATTTTGGTGCCGATCCGCACCGGTGTCGGTGCCCGGCTTGGCGTCAATCTCGGCTATCTGAAGCTTACCGAGCGCGCCACCTGGAATCCGTTCTAAGCTGAAGTCCTTGGCTGTCGTTGCCCAAAACCGGGACCGCTTTTGGGTCGACATGCATTAAACTCGTGGCGTTGCGGCAAACCCTTGCCGCAACGCTGGATTTCCGCCATGTCAACGTGGCACAGTCAAGCGCTCTATGCGCTTTTGGTTTATCTGGTTTGATGCTTACCGGCCACAACGGGTAGTCACTTGGTCCAGTCGGTCCTGTTCTTCGTCCTCGGCTTTCTCTGCGCTGGCTTTCTGGCGCTCATGGTGGCTCCGGCCATATGGCGTCGTGCGGTCGCGCTTACACGCAGACGCGTCGAATCCTCGATCCCTCTGACGCAAACCGAGATCCAGGCGGACAAGGATCGCATCCGCGCCGAATACGCTATGACGACGCGCCGCCTGGAAATCGGCGTCAAGGCGTTGCGAGAGAAGGCGGCCGAACAACTCGTCGAGATCAATCGCGGTCGCGAGGCCATAAAGGGCCTGGCGGTCGAGCGGACGGACAAGAACCAGGCGCTGACCGAGCTGGGCGCGAAGAACGAAGCGCTGCGTCAACGAGAGGGCGAGTTGCAGCAGCTTTCGGAGCGGCTGAAGGAAACCGAGCGCAAGCTGGAAAAGCGCGCAGTTGAGCTGGAAAAGCTGGAGCGCATGTATGACGACGCCAGTTTTTCCTCGAGCAGCCGGCAGATCGAGCTCGTGGCGCGAGAGTCCGAAATGCAGAAGCTCGCCAGTGACATTGCGATGCTGCGCGGCCAGCGCAAGGAAGCCGACAGGCGCGGCCAGGAAATCGTGGCTGAAAGCAAGGCCGCGCGGGAGGCCCTGAAAGCCGAGAAGAAAAGGACCGCCGAGCTCGACAAGAAGGTCGAGCGGCTGCTGGCCACACTTGCCGATCGCGAAGACAAACTCGACCGCCGCGAAAAGGAACTGGCACGCATGCGCGAAAGATCGAAATCCGAAGACAGCGCGCCAGCCTTGCGGCTGGTCGGCAAGGGCGGCGATGTCGCGGGGAGCGATGATTTCGACAAGGCAATCGCCAAGCTCGACAGCGACCGTGAGCAGCTCGAGGCGAGGCTGGCGGCGCTGGCGCGAGAGAACAAGCGGCTGAAGGCGGATCTCACCGCACTGGCAGTGTCCAAGGCCACGGACAGCAGCTCCGCCTTGCGCGAGCAGATGAACGAACTGGCGGCGGAGGTCGTCCATCTGACGGCCAAGCTCGAGGGGCCTGGTTCGCCGATCGCCAAGGCATTGGCGATACCGTCGGACGCACGCTCCGGCAATGGTGACCGCAGTCTTGCCGACCGCGTGCGCGCGCTGCAGAAGGCTGACGCGACAAGCTGAATCAGGCCTCTTTAGAGTATTTCACCGTTTCACGGAAACGGCGAAATGCCCGAACTCTTTGCTTTGACGCAATTCTGGACGGAAAACCGCTTCACACTTTTCCTAGAATTGCTCTAGCCGAAAAATGATGCAGCGCGATGGCTGAAGCCGCGGCGACATTCAGGCTGTCGAAGGCTTCCGCCATGGTAATCCGCACGTTGCGCAGGCTTGCGAGCAGGTTGTCCGGCAAGCCTTCGCCCTCGGTGCCGAGATAGAGCGCCAGGCGCTTACTGCGCTGCGCATCGCGGATGTCGGTCTTCCCGCGTGGCGACAGCGCGAATTGTTCGAAGCCACGTCGGGCGAGCATCGTTGTGAAGCCGGCGGTATCGGAGAACGATGCGAAGGGGATCTTGAGCGCGGCGCCGACCGAAACGCGGATCGCCTTGCGATAGAGCGGGTCGCAGCATGTCGCATCCAGCAGAACAGCGTCAGCGCCAAAGGCGGCGGCATTGCGGAAGATCGAGCCCACATTGTCATGGTTGGCGATACCGACGAGCACTACGACGAGCGCCCGAGGCGGCAAGCCATCGAGCAGGTCTTCGGCCGGCTGCGGCTCTCCCTTGCGGCCAATGGCCAGGATTCCGCGATGCATATGAAATCCGGCGATAGCGTCCATCACCTCGCTGGTGGCGACATAGACCGGGAGGTCGGCGGGCGCCTTGCTCAGGATGTTGTCGAGACCTGCCAGCCGGTTTTCCAGGACCAGGATCGATTCGGCGGCAAAGCGCCCGGTCGAGAGCAGCAGGTCGAGCACCACCTTGCCTTCGGCGACGAAGCGGCCTTGCCGGCCGGCGAGGTCACGCTCGCGAATGTCGAGATAGGCAGCGACGCGCGGATCTTGCGGGTCGTCGATGCGAATGGGATCCATGCATTCCTCGCGACCGTCGCATCGGCCCGAAAATCCGGACCGCTTCCCGGCGCTCACCTTGTTTGGAAAGCACGATGCGACAATTCGGGACAATCAGCCAGCTCTGTACGCCCCGGATGGGCGCATGTCGCTCTGAAATCACCGGCGAGATCGGCGCTATGTGGTCAGGTTCCAGCACGGCGCAAACGGTGCGCCATCTGGGACAGGTCATCCTTGCCGCTGCCGAAAATGCCGTCCAGCATGACAAGCAGTTCTCGCACGGCGTCGGATTTGCAGGAGTAGTAGATCATCTGCCGGTCGCGGCGGGTCTCGACCAGGTCGAGCGCCCGCAACTTGGCGAGGTGCTGGGACAGGGCGGATTGGCTGAGCATCACCTTCTCAGCAATGGCTCCAACCGACATTTCACCTTCGGCGAGATAGCTCATGATCAACAGTCGCTTCTCATTGCCCATCAGCATGAGAAACTCTGCCGCCGATTCGGCGTTCACGATTAGCTTTGTCGAGACCATCGATCCCCCATGCTTCCTGTTCATCCCGACGCCATGGGGGCAATGGCGTCTGATTCCATAAATTCACTTGTCGATCGGCGCTGGCGATTCAGCGTCACCAAAAGGTAGAGCATTTCACTTAAATCTCAAGTGTTGCTTTTGATCCAGCATAATTAAGTCTCAGTCCCGGCGTCGGCCATGGCTCGGCCGGCCTTGGCCATATCGACCAGAACGTGCCGCAATTCGCCTGCCGCCGCCAAAGGGTGTGGGTAAAAGACCCGGCAAACATCGTCGCCCGACACCAGATCCATGCCATCGGCATCGAATCCGGCAACACGCCAGCCGTTTCCGGACGCTTTGGCGAAATGCTGTGCGTAAACGGCGATTGCGTCGAGATGGTCGGCGTTCATGTGGTCGATGGCGGATTGTTCGCGCGCCGCGAGTTCCTCGACGACCGGTCCGCTGGCGAGCAAATCCGATCGATCGAGCTGATAGGCCTTGCCGAAGCCGCCGTTGAGGCTGGCGCGTTGCGGACCGAGGCGAAAGATCGAAAAGTCGCCGAGACCGGCGTAAAGATTCGCCCTGGGATTGTGATTGAGATAACGGCGCTCGGTGCGGGCGTGTTCGGCTGATCCGCGCTCAAGCCGTGCCGCCTGGCAGATCAATGTCAGGCGCGGGTGCGCCAGCGGGTCGCCCTTGCCCGGTTCGCCGAGCAACAGGGAACAGCGCGGATCGGCAAGCAGAGCGCCGGTGTGCGCCGAAAGCATCGAAACCAGGATCAGCGGCGCGCCGTCGATGTCGGTGGCCACGCCGACCCTGCTGGCCAGCGGCGAGCCGGTTTGCGGTTCGATCACCGCCAGGGCGCCAAAGCGGGCGCTGCGCAGAAGCGTCTTCGCCAGCCGGATCGCTTCGGCGTCCGTCTCGCGGATCACGTCCTTTTTCGGCTCGTCCAAGGCAGCACCACAGTAAGTTGATCTTTCTTCTCTAGTTATCGGTCAGCAAGCTGGATTTGACAAGATCGTCGATCTCGGCTTTCGCAAAGCCGAAACGTGCCAGAATTGCCGATGGCGACAAATCCTCATTGCCTGGCATAGTGGCCAATGTCGGTTGCGAGCTCGAGAAACGCGGCGCGGGGGCCGGGCGCTCAAATGCACCTGTCGTCACAGAGGCGTTGCGTGCCCGATTGTGCGGGTGGTGCTTCGCCTCTTGCAGCGACAGGACGGGGGCCACGCAGGCATCGGTTTGCGCAAACAGCAGGTCCCAGTTGTCGCGCGCTTTCTGCCGGACCCGTTCGGCAATGGCGGCGCGCATCGGCGGCCACAGGGCCTTGTCGTACTGGCCGGACACAAAGCGCCCGTCGAGCGGCAGCAGCCTGGCGAATTCGGCGAAGAATTGCGGCTCGAGGCAGCCAATGGCGATGTGCCCGCCATCCGCCGTCTCATAGGTGTCGTAGAACGGGGCGCCGGAATCGAGCAGGTTCGCGCCGCGCTTGTCGCTCCACAAGCCGGCCGCCGTCAAGGCGTGCAGGGGCACCGCCAGCATCGAGGCACCGTCGACCATCGCGGCGTCGATGACTTCACCCTTGCCCGTGCGCGAACGTTGGAACAGGGCGGCCAGCACGCCGGCAATCAGCATCATGGCGCCACCGCCATAGTCGGCGACAAGGTTGAGCGGCGGGACGGGACGGCCGTCGGCATGGCCGATGGCGTGCAGCACGCCGCTATAGGCGAGGTAGGTGATGTCGTGGCCGGCGCGGCCGGCGAGCGGGCCGTCCTGGCCGAAGCCGGTCATACGGCCGTAGATCAGCGCGGGGTTACGCGCCAGCACCGCTTCCGGGCCGAGGCCGAGCCGCTCCATCACGCCCAGGCGAAAGCCTTCGAGCAACATGTCCGCCTTTTCGGCAAGGCGCAGCAACAGATCGGTGCCTTCACGGCGCTTCAGGTCTAGGCGCAGGACGGCGCGGCCATGGCGGTCGATGTTGTACTCATCCGGCAGCGACAGGAGTTGACTCGTCCCCGCCCGTTCGATGCGCAACACTTGCGCGCCCATCTCCGACAGCATCAGGCCGGCCAGCGGCACCGGGCCGAGCCCGGCCATCTCGATCACCTTCAGCCCGGCCAGCGGCCCGGTTTTAGCGGCAGCGGACAGGCCGGCGCTCATGACCTTCTATTTCGGCGCCATGCGAATGGCGCCGTCGAGGCGAATGGTCTCGCCGTTCAGCATCTGGTTCTCGACGATGTGCAGGGCGAGAGCAGCATATTCGGATGGTTCGCCCAGGCGCGACGGGAATGGCACGGCGGCGCCCAGCGAATCCTGAACTTCCTGCGGCATGCCGGCCATCATAGGCGTCTTGAAGATGCCGGGAGCGATGGTGCAGACGCGGATGCCGGAACGGGCAAGATCGCGCGCCACCGGCAGCGTCATGCCGACGACGCCGCCCTTGGAAGCCGCATAGGCGGCCTGACCGATCTGGCCATCATAAGCGGCAACCGAAGCGGTGTTGACGATGACGCCGCGCTCGCCGCCCTGCAGCGGCTCGAGCTTCGACGCGCGCTCGGCAACGAGGCGGATCATGTTGAACGTGCCGATCAGATTGACCTCGATCACCTTGCGATACTGATCAAGGGGGTGGGGACCATCCTTGCCGATCGTCTTCACGCCGATGGCGATGCCGGCGCAGTTGACCAGGATCCGTGGCTGGCCAAGCTTGGCCGTAACGTCGGCGAGGGCAGCGGTCCCGCTGTCGGCGCTGCTGACGTCGCACTGGACGGCTATACCGCCGATCTCGGCCGCGACCTTGGCCGCGCGATCGATACCGACATCGAAGATGGCGACGCGGGCGCCCTTGGCCGCCAGCGCGCGCGCCGTTGCCTCGCCAAGGCCGGAGCCGCCGCCGGTGACGATCGCGATCTGGCCGTTCGGGTTCATGGCGTCATCCTTTGATCTCAGGAACAGTGGACGGATCAGGCGCCAGATCGATGGGAAAGGTCAAGCCATCGCCGCGGCAGGATCGGCCACCCTGGCCTGATCGGCGTGGCCGACCTCGCCCAAGAGCCTGGCGACCGCGCCCGGCGCGATCTCGTGCGACAGCAGCCGGTCGAGATCGACGGGGCGCGGCATCGAAATCTGGCCGCGCGGAATCCGCTTGAAACCGAGCGGCCCGTAATAGGGCTCGTCACCGACCAGCATGACGGCAGGTGCGCCGGTCTTGGCGGCGGCCTCCAGCGCGATCGCCACCAGCCGGCGGCCGATGCCGAGATTCTTGAAGGCCGGCCGCACCGCGAGCGGCCCGAGCATCAATGCGCGGCCGGCGCCGGCGGCGATGCGGGTCATGCGCACCGAGGCGACGACAAGGTCGCCGTCGACGGCGACAAAGGACAGCGAGCGCTCGTGCCCTCCGGCTTCACGGATCTTGTAAGCGGCCAGCACAAAGCGGCCGGGCCCGAAGGCTTCGTCGTTGATGGCTTCGATCTCGGGGTCGTGCGCCGGGGTTTCCGGCAGGTATTTCACGTCGGCAAGGCTCATGGTCGTTGCGGTCCGATACAAGGAGGAGAGGTTTGCTGCAAACGGCAGCATTCGCCAGTCAGCGCTTCATCAAGCGCGGGCGCCCTTTCGTCGTCGGTCAAACCGGATCAAAGCAAAGTCGAACATGCGGATTGTCCGCTAGCATCAATTTCCCGCCGCTGCAATCGGCCGTTTTTGTCCGTCATTTCTGCCAAGTGACGGTCTGTTCAGCACCTGACGTCTTCGACAGGGCAGCCTTGTGCCTACATCAACCAACAGGACGCAAGGAGATTTGCATGGGATTGCTGGTTGAAGGAAGATGGCAGGATCGCTGGTATGATACGGCGGACAATGGTGGCAGCTTCGTGCGGACGCAGTCGCAATGGCGCGACTGGATCACTGTTGACGGCAAGCCGGCTGAAGGCCGGACGCGCGGTTTCAAGGCCGAGCCCGGCCGCTATCACCTCTATGTCTCGCTTGCCTGTCCGTGGGCCCACCGGACGTTGATCTTTCGCGCGCTGAAGAAGCTGGAAGGCGTCATATCGGTGTCGGTGGTGCATCATTTCATGGGCGCCAACGGCTGGACGTTCGTGGCTGAGGACGGCGCCACGGGCGACACGCTTTACGGCCTCGACTTCCTGCACCAGATCTATGCCAAGGCCGATCCCGCCTATTCGGGCCGGGTGACGGTGCCGGTGCTGTGGGACAAAAAGGAGCAGACCATCGTCTCCAATGAGTCTTCCGAAATCATCCGCATGCTGAATTCAGCCTTCGACGAATGGGGCGACGCCAGCCTCGATTTCTATCCGAAGGCGTTGCGCGGCGAGATCGATCGGATCAATGCGCTGGTCTATCCCGCGGTCAACAACGGCGTCTATCGCGCCGGCTTCGCCACCACGCAACGTGCCTATGAAGAGGCGTTCGGTGAATTGTTCACAGCGCTGGATACGCTGGAGGAGCGGCTGTCGAAGCAGCGCTATCTCGTCGGCGATCGTATCACCGAAGCCGACTGGCGGCTGTTCACCACGCTGGTGCGCTTCGATCCGGTCTATGTCGGCCATTTCAAATGCAATCTGCGCCGTATCGCCGACTACCCGAACCTGTCCAACTATCTGCGCGATCTCTATCAGGTGCCTGATGTGGCCGGGACGGTGAATCTGCATCATATCAAGGCGCATTATTACGGCAGCCACCAGACAATCAATCCGACGCGGATCGTGCCTGTCGGACCGGATCTGGATTATGCCGCACGGCATGACCGGGCGCGCTTCGAGAAAGCGGCAGCCTGATCTACCAGTAGGGCGAGGGCTGCTCGCCGTCAAAAACCTCGGCGATCCGGCGCAGCGTCGCCGGCGTCGTGCCCTGCGGCAAGCCGTCGAGCGGGAAGAAGCCGGCTTCGGCGATTTCGTGGTCCGGCAGCTTCGGCGCCGTCTGGCTGAAATGCTCGAGCAAATAAAAGCCGACATGGTCGCGGCGGCTGGAGCGGCGGTTGAAATGCATCGATTTGAGCACCGGCGGGGCGGTGAGAGCGATGTTGCCTTCCTCGGCCAGTTCACGGGCCAGTGCCTCGTTCATCGTCTCGCCGACTTCGACGCCGCCGCCGGGAAGCTGCCAGCCCGGTACATAGGTATGGCGAATAAGGAAGACGGACCTGGACGCCCTGTCGTGGATCAAGCCGCGCACGCCAAGCGTCATCGGCCTCCGCAGCACGAAATAGAGATGGAACAGCCTGGCCCTCAAACCTGGCCAGCCGGTCTGGCGGAAGGCATCTTCAGGGCTCGTCATTGATAGCGAAACCGTGGGTGGAAAGCCGCGCGCGGGTCGCCTATGAAGGTTGTATGTTCAGGCTCGCGCATATTTCCGATGTCCATCTGGGGCCGCTCCCCGATGTATCCTATCGCGATCTCGCCTCCAAGCGCGTGCTCGGCTATGTCAACTGGCAGCGCAACCGCCGCCGCCATATGCATGATGCGGTCATTGACACGATCGTCGCCGACATCAAGGCGAACACGCCTGACCACCTCGCCGTCACCGGCGACCTGGTCAATCTGGCACTTGACGGCGAGATCGAGATGGCCAGGCACTGGTTGGAGACGCTGGGGCCGGCGCATGATGTTTCGGTCGTTCCGGGCAACCACGACGCCTATGTGCCAGGCGCCTTCGACAAGGTCTGCCGATCCTGGGCGGCGTGGATGAGCGGCGACGGCGTCAACACGCCGGTCGATCGTAACGCATTTCCCTATCTGCGCGTGCGCGGCAACGTCGCGCTGATCGGTGTCTCGACGGCGCGCGCCACGGCACCCTTCATGGCCAATGGTTTCTTCATGGAAGGCCAGGCGAAGCGGCTCGGCAAAATCCTCGGGGATACCGCCGGACAGGGGCTGTTCCGCGCCATCATGATCCATCATCCGCCGGTGCGCGGCGCGGTCCCGCAGCACAAGCGGCTGTTCGGCATTGCCCGCTTCAACAAGATCATTCGCCGCCACGGCGCCGACCTTGTCCTGCACGGCCATTCACATCTGCCGTCGCTGTTCTTCATCGGCGATCGCGGAGTCAGGATCCCAGCGGTCGGCGTCGCCGCCGCCGGCCAGGCGCCGGGCGGCAAGAACCCGGCGGCGCAGTACAATCTGTTCGACATTGACGGCGAGACGGGCAATTGGCGGATCCGGCTGACGCGGCGCGGCCTGACCGGGCCGTCCATGCCGCCATCCGATCTGCAGACGCTGGAACTCGGTGCCGTGACTGGCGCCGCTATGGCCGCAAGCTGACTACCATGGCGACGATGCGGTCCCAGAACAGGACGATGGACACGAGAAGACCGACCAGGGCACCGGCAGCCACAAGGCCAAGCCCGGACAGAAAGGCCGACCAGCGTTTGCCGCGCGCCGTCGCGCGCAGCGGCGGTTCGGCTTCCGGCACATAGGCACGTTTCATGCCGGCGACGGCCGGTTCGACGCCGCCTTCCAGCATCCTCTGACGCTCGACAATGCGCTCCGCGACATAGCGTGTCACGGAATGGGCAACCGGCTTCATCTCGGTGGATTCGGCAAGCACCACCCGGCCGATACGGGTGTCCTTGAGGAAGCGATAGGTCCGGCGGTCGCGCCCCATGGCGACATGACTGATGGCGTCGATCCACAAGCGCGGCTGCAAGCCGGACGAGACGACAAAGTCGAAATTGTCCATGTCGGCCGGAACATCGGCAAAAACCGGTGCCAGTTCGGCGGCGAGCAGATCGAGGCGCATGCGATGCGCCTCGCGCATGTCGACGACGACGTCGTCGCGGTCGGCGAAGGCATTTTTGACATCACGGATGGCATCGGACAGTTTCTTGGACTGGTCGATGGTCTTCTCGCCTGCTTCCTTCATCGGCGTCTGCCTCGTGGGTTTGGTTAACACCGGGTTAACACAGCCGCCGGCAAAATGCACTGGCGAGATCGACGGCCCCCGGGGTGCCCAGGAAGGTTGTCGTGCGAAAAAGGTCAGCTGGCTGCTGCGGCGAATTTCTGGCGATGTGGCCTGGCGCGACGATTGGTGTTGCGGCGAATGATCTCGGCAACAAGGCCGGGGGCTTCCTCAGCCAGCATATGGCCGGCCTCCAGCACGTGGTGCACGTGAAAATGCGCCGGCAGGTCATCCGCCTGGGTAAAGGGCAGCACCGCATCGTTGGTTCCCCATGCCACCATCACTGGCATGTTCAGTCCATCGAGGCGATCGTGCGGGATGACGCCTTGCCGACCGTCCACGGTCATGGCGGCTGCGATCTCGACCAGCTTTTCGAGTTGGCCGGGTCGCCTGCGCATTTCCCAAAGGGTGTCCACCATATGTTCGAGTGGCGGGGCTGAAGGTCCCGACATGACGGCGAGGCAGGAGCGGATCTCGGACCGATCCGAGGCTTCGGCATAGCGGCGCAATAGCGGTCCATTGATTTCGGGGCCAAGGCCGCCCGGCGCCAGAAGCGTCAGCGAGGCTATCTTTTCAGGCTCGGCCAGCGCCATCAGCGCCGCCACGGCACCGCCCATCGAGTGGCCCACGAGATGAACGCGCTTCAGGCGACGCTCAGAGAGATCGGCGAGCACGGCCTTGGCCGCCACCCTGGCCGGACCGGCGGCGGGAAAATCGAGCGACATCCCATACCCAGGCAGATCATAGGCCAGCGTATGCGTGGAAGGCGTCAGGGCGGAAATCACCTCGCGCCATACATCATGGCAGCCGCCGAAACCGTGCAGCAGGACGATGGCCTTCGAGCCAACACCCTCTTCGGCGGCAAAAAGTGATGCGGTCATGAAAGCTGATTTTTTTGTTATTGCAGAATGCGCGACACCAATGATGGCTGAATTGCTCCTAGTCCAACGTGATGACCAGTAAAATTTTCGCGATTTGTACGGTTGTGTACAGAACTTGGCCACCAATCGGCAATCGGCGATCGGAGCGCAGGAAATCCATCGGGACGCGGCGCAGCCAGTGCGCGGACGTCGATGGTGTCAGCTTGGGCTGCCGAGCCCGGCAGCGCGGAGTGCCTGGACCAGCCGGTCGGTCAGGTCGGCCGGATATTTCCGCTCGACGAAAGTCGCCCGCGGATCGGCGGCAAATTTGGGGAACTCGGTGGTCAGCTGTTTCAGCAGCGTGCTCACCAGATGGTCCTGTCCGGCAGCCTTGGCGCCGACCAGCCGCGCCGCCAGATAGTGTGATTTCGTTGCCGTCGTTCTCAGTGCCATGCTGGCCGCGACCGCCTTGTTCATGTCGCCGAGCATGAACTCACCAACGAACAGCCCGTAGTCCCACCATGTCGGGTGCCCGCTGAAGGTCTCCGCCGCATGATCGAGGATCGGCGTTCCCTCGGCATATCGTCCGGCGAAGATCAGCCCGTAGCCGTAAGCGGCGGCCATGCCGAGGTCGTAGGGGTTGAGTTCATAGGCCTTGCGCATCCAGCGGATCGCTTCGTCCGTATTGCCGAGGCGCGAACTGACATAGCCGTAGGAGCGATGCGCATAAGGGCTGGTCGGACCCATCTGCACGCCGCGATGGGCAAACTCGACGGCTGTCTCAATCGTCGCATTGGGCGGATAGGCGTAATGATCGGACACCGCCTCGAGATGCAGGGAAGCAAGTTCCGAATAGACGAGCGAG
The DNA here is from genome assembly GCF_040321815.1 of Mesorhizobium sp. M0239. NCBI lineage: Bacteria > Pseudomonadati > Pseudomonadota > Alphaproteobacteria > Hyphomicrobiales > Phyllobacteriaceae > Mesorhizobium > Mesorhizobium sp. M0239. The sequence goes on along the minus strand of NZ_JAMYSG010000006.1, from coordinate 202,943 downwards.
GACTTGGTTCCACCATTGGCCAGCTTCTCGAGGCAACGGTAGGCTGCCTCATGGGTCCTGGCGTTCTGGTCGAGATAATATTTGCCGTTGAGCAGCAGACATTGCGTCAGGCCGTTTGGCGTGCCGGTCTGCTCGATATAGTTGTAGATGGTGCCGGAGGCGGGGAGTGCCGAGCTCAGCATGTCGGCGATACGGTCTTCGACCGCGGCAGGTGCGCTGTCGGCGGGGGTGAGATTGCGCGATAGAAGCACCCGTCCGGACGCCATGCTTTGCAGTTCGATCGTGATGTCGCCCGCGTCCGGTCCGGGCAGGACGTCGAATATGAAGCTCGCAGCGTCGTCAGCCGGATCGCCGACGGTGTCGCGGCCGATGAAGTCGATGGTATCGAAGCCACTCAGGCCGGCGCGCAGCGATGCGGCGACACGGCTGGCGTCGGGGCCGTCAGCCTTGAGTCCGATATAGACTTGCGGAAGGGCGTCAGCCCTTGCCGATGCCGTGACGCTTGCGCTTGCGCCAGCGATCTCCGGCGTTGCCGAGATGTCGCCGCCTGCCAGCAAGGCAGTGCTGCCCTGGCGAAGGATCAGTACGCCCAGCATGGCGATGACCAAGGCGATCGCCATCCAGAAAAAGCGGAGATGGCGCGCCACCGAGGGGGCAGGCGAAATCGGTACGGAAGCCAGAGACATCGCGTCCAGCATGCCCGTGCCGGCTTCGTTGGACCGATCGGCGGATACGACGCCGTCCAGCCTGAGTTCGGGAACAGCCTCGGCAATATCCGGCAGGCGGATCGCGTTCAATTCATAGGCAGGAACATAGCCGCCGCGCGGAATGGCGATGCGGACCGGCTCGGCAATTCCCTCATTGGCAAAATAGTGCTGCAGAAGCTCGCGCAGCCTGCCTGCCTGCACACGCACCACGGCATCGGTGGACGGATCGAAGTCGCCGTCCTTGCCGAAAACATCCATGGCAATGGAAAAGCCCTTGAGCCTGTCGGCTTCGCCGGCCTGTTCACGTTCGACAAGATAACGCAGCAGCTTGCGCGCGCGTTCGGATCGGCCGAACGTTTGGCTGGCAAGCAGTCGCTCCAGTGTCTCGCGCACTGCGGGGGCGGCAGGCGTGGCATGCTGCAAGTGTCGATCCTCTCGAAGTCGGCACAGGTTGAGGCGCGATCATATAGGTCCCGCACCACCACACAAGTATACACCCCGTTATGCGATCACGTACCCACCGGATAATTCCGCGGTGGTTAATGGCCCGAAAGATCGGAACCGTTCACCAGGTTGGGAGGGTTCCGATCTTTGTTCCCGTCGGGCGTCAGCCGGCTTTTTTACCGACGATACGGTTCGCGGCAGACATCACCGCCTCCAGTGAGGCGGCGACGATGTTGGTGTTGATGCCGGCGCCGAACAGCTTGCCCTGGGGATACTCCATCTCGACATACGAAATGGCTGACGCGTTCGAGCCGCGCTGCATCGAGTGCTCGGAATAGTCGAGCACCGACATCTCGACGCCGACATGGCGCGACAGCGCATCGACGAAGCCGTCGATCGGACCGGTGCCTGTGCCGGAGATCGTCACTTCCTTGCCATTGTCCAGGATGACCGCCTCGACGACGCGCCGGCCCTTGATTTCGGTGCTGGGATAGGTGTGGTGATCGAGGAATTTCAGCCGCGCGGCCGGCTGATCGACATAGGTCTCGAGAAAGCGCTCGTAGATACGCCTGGCCGGCACTTCCTTGCCCTCGGCGTCGGTGATCGCCTGGATTTCCTGGCTAAATTCGATCTGCAGATTGCGCGGCAAGTTGAGGCCGTAATCGGCCTGCAGCACATAAGCGATGCCACCCTTGCCGGACTGCGAGTTGATGCGGATGATGGCTTCATAGCTGCGGCCGACATCGGCCGGATCGATCGGCAGATAGGGCACTTCCCACAGGCTCGTATTGGCCTTCTTCAGCGCCTTCATGCCCTTGTTGATGGCATCCTGGTGCGAACCGGAAAAGGCGGTGTAGACGAGTTCGCCGACATAGGGGTGGCGCTCGGGGATCTTCAACTGGTTCGAATATTCGTAGACGTCCTTCATCCGGTTGATGTCGGAGCAGTCGATCAACGGATCGACACCTTGCGTGTACATGTTCAGCGCCAGCGTGACGATGTCGACATTGCCGGTGCGCTCGCCATTGCCGAACAGCGTGCCTTCGACACGGTCGGCGCCGGCCATCAGGCCGAGTTCGGTGGTGGCGATGCCGGTGCCGCGGTCATTGTGCGGATGCAGCGAGACCAGCAGGTTCTCCCGGTTGTCGAGGTTGCGGCACATCCACTCGATGCGGTCGGCATAGATGTTGGGTGTCGACATCTCGACCGTCGAGGGCAGGTTGACGATCAGCTTGTTGTCCGCCGTCGGCCTGACGATCTCGGTGACGGCGTTGCAGATCTCCAGCGCCACTTCGAGTTCGGTGCCGGTAAAGCTCTCCGGCGAATACTCGAAGCGAAAGCCTCCGCCGGCCTTGGCCGCCATGTCGGTGATCATCTTGGCGGCGTCGGTGGCGATCCGCTTGATGCCGCCGACGTCCTTTTCGAAGACGACGCGACGCTGCAGCTCGCTGGTCGAATTGTAGAAATGGACGATCGGGTTGGTGGCGCCCTTCAGCGCCTCGAAGGTGCGGGTGATCAGCTCCGGCCGGCACTGCACCAGCACCTGCAGCGAGACATCGGCGGGCACGTTGCCTTCCTCGATGCACCAGCGGGCAAAGTCGAAATCGGTCTGCGAGGCCGACGGGAAGCCGATCTCGATCTCCTTGAAGCCCATGTCGAGCAGCAGGCCGAACATGCGTGCCTTGCGCTCATGGCCCATCGGATCGATCAGCGCCTGGTTGCCGTCGCGCAGGTCGACCGAGCACCAGATCGGCGCCTTGTCGATGACCTTCGAGGGCCATGTGCGGTCGGTGAGGCCGACGGTCGGATAGGACTGATATTTGCGGGCTGCGTCGGACATGCCCTTGTTCTGGATGCTTCGTTCCGCATCCTTGCCGGCTACCGCGGCATCGGAACGGATCTCTTCTCGTGCGTTCATCGTCTTTTCTCCCGGCGGCTCATGGATCCACCCTCAGGTGGATTGATGGCGAGCGGCGCCTTACCAGAATTTCGTTCGCTTGATGTGATTGCCAAGGAGCATGCGCTTGCGCGGCGGTTCGACCGCCGGGCGCTCCTTCAGCGAACCCGGCGATCGCCGATAAGGCCGAGAAGAAGCAGGGTCGAAGCCAGCGCGCGCACGGTCTCGCCGGAAAAACCGGTCGGACGGGAAGCGTTGGTGGTGCGCGTGTTCATGGCTGATCTCATATAGGAGCGGCTTGTGGGAGGCAAGTGGGGCCGCATTGCGAGTAATGCTGATGACTGCGAGTTCGGCAGTGTTGGCAGCTTTTGTGCCGGCAGCTTTCCACGATAGGAATTTTTTCTTGACTCGGTGACCTCAGCTATGGTACATATTCGTCCATGGTGCTGATCTGCGCCAGTGACCCGCCGCACAGGCGGGTTTTTCGTTTGATGCTCCGTCAGCCAACGCGCCGAAGGCTCCGAGGGAACCCGAGTTCGGTGCCTTGGCATTGCTGGCCGGATCTTGCTGGATATTGTCCCCACCGCACGTGCCCTTCCCCAGGCGCTGCAAATGCGCCAGACTTGGGCATCGACGGGTTGCGATGGGGTTGTCCATGAATTTCGTGTTCTTCTCGCCGCATTTTCCCGCCAACGGCGCGGATTTCTGCGACCGTTTGAAGAAGGCCGGAGCCAGGGTGCTCGGCATCGGCGACGCACCCTATGACGCACTCGACGCCAAGCTGAAGGCGGCGCTTTCAGAATATTACCGTGTCGCCGACATGGAAGACTACGATCCGGTGTTCCGGGCGATGGGGCATTTCATCCACAAATGGGGCCGCATCGACCGTTTCGAATCGCTCAATGAACATTGGCTGGAGCTGGAAGCCAACATCCGCTCCGACTTCAACATCTACGGCACCAAGCTCGATTTCGTGAAGAATCTGAAGCGCAAGAGCCGCATGCGCGCCTTCTTCCGCAAGAGTGGCGTCGACACCATCGCGCAGCGCAAATGCTCCGACCGTGCCGGGGCCATGACTTTCATCCGGCGCGTCGGCTATCCGGTGGTGGTCAAGCCCGACAGCGGTTCCGGCGCATCGAACACCTTCAAGATCTCCAACGCCAAAGAGCTCGACCAGTTCTTCCGGGACAAGCCCGAGGACGTGACCTTCGTCATGGAGCAGTTTATCGAGGGACTGGTGGTGACTTATGACGGGCTGGTCAACCGCGACGGCGAGGTGGTGCTGGCGGCCAGCCACCGCTATGACCAGAGCATCATGGAGGTGGTCAACAAGGACCGCCACATGAGCTACACCTGCTTTCCCAAGGTTAGACCGGCGATCGAGGAGGCCGGCCGCAAAATACTGAAGGCGTTCGACGTGCGCGAACGCTTCTTCCACATCGAGCTGTTCGAGACCAAGGACGACCGGGTCATCGCGCTGGAGGTCAACATGCGCCCGCCCGGCGCCTGGATGACCGATGCGATCAACTATACGTTCGACGTCGACGTCTATGCGGCATGGGCCGATATGGTGGTCAGAGATGCCGCCGGCGGCCCTTACGAGGGCAAATACTTCACCGCCTATGCCAGCCGCAAGCGACGCCTCCACTATTTGCACAGCCATGAGGACGTGCTAGCCGCGCACCGCGACAAGATCGTCCACCATCAGGCCATCGAAGAGGTTTTCAGCCGCGCCATGGGAAATTACGCCTATCAGATGCGCTCGAAGGACGAAGCAGCGTTGCGCGAGGCAGTCGCCTATATCCACGCGGAAAAGGCGTGAGGCGATGGACATTTCCTATCACAAGAATTTCTCGAGCCAGCTCGGCCGCGACATGGAATACAAGCGCTACGGCCATGCCGGCCGGCCGGTGGTGGTGTTTCCGACCTCGCAGGGCCGGTTCTACCAGTTCGAGGATTCCGGCGGCGTAGGCGCACTGGCCGAATTCATCGACACCGGCCGCATCCAGCTGTTCACGGTCGACGGCGTCGATTCGGAATCCTTCTTCGACAAGCATGCGGACGCCGCGCACCGCATCGCCCGCCACGAGGCCTATTTCCGCTATGTGCGCGAGGAGGCGCTGCCGGAGTTCCTGTCCGCAGCCGAGCAGGCCAATGGCGGCCGCAAGCTGAAGCCGCTGTTCTCGGGCTGTTCGATGGGCGGCTATCACTCGTCGAACTTCGTCTTCCGCTTTCCCGAACTTGCCAGCGGCGTCATCGCGCTGTCGGGCGTCTATTCGGCGCGCGACTTCTTCGGCAAAGCGCTCGAGGGCGACATTTTCTACAACTCGCCGCTGGACTATCTGCCCGGCATCGTCGATCCCAAACTGCTGACCCGGCTGAAGGCGCTCAGGCTGATCTTCTGCTGCGGGCAGGGCGCATGGGAAGAGCGGATGCTGGTCGAGACGCGCAGGTTGGAACAAATCCTGCGCGACAAGTCCATTCCCGCCTGGGTCGATTATTGGGGTGGCGATGTCAGCCACGACTGGCCGTGGTGGCACAAGCAACTGGTCTATTTCTTCGGCCGCTGGCTGGATGAGGACCTGATGCACAGGCTCGATTGATAGCGGGGGCCGTCCGCTGACTGCTACCCTTCCTGCGGCACTGCCTGGACGTCGACACTTTCACCTGAAGCCGATCCGCGACGCAGGCCAAGGAAGACGACGATGGCGGTGACGACGGTGATCGCCGCCAGCACGATCAGCAGCCTGTCGAACGCCGTCTCGTAGGCCTGGACCAGAACGATGGCTCCGGCCTGGGGCAGATGTTGTGCTGCTTCGCCGAGATTGCCGGTCACCAGCAGCTGGGCTGCCGCCGCTGCCTCCGTCGAAGATGCCATTCCTTGTGAGGCGAGCTGCGCGGCGGTAAAGCCGGAAAGGGTCGCCATGACGATCGCCAGCGCTACACCCTCGGAGGCAACGCGGGTGGTGTTGAAGATGCCGACCGCCATGCCGGCGCGCTCTCTCGGCACGACACTGACGGCAAGCCCGTCCATCAATCCCCAGGGCAGGGCGATGCCGACGCCGATCAGCATCAGCGGCGCCCCCAGCGCACTATCGACCGGTGGTGTCAGGCTCAGCCAGACAAGCCCGGCGGCAGCGACAAGCAGGCCGACGCCGCAGATCGTGGCCGGCGCGATCCAGCGCGCCAGCTGTCCGGCTAGCATCGGCAGGATCAGCAGCGGGCCTGATAGGCAGATCATCAATTGCCCGGCCTTGATCTCGCTCATGCCCTCGATGCCGATGAAGCGGATCGGCAACAGGACGAGCAGGACGACGAAGGCGTAAGCGGGTGCCGCAGCCAGAAACTGGACGCCGACGAAGCGGGGATAGGCAAACAGCGTGAGGTCAAGCATCGGCCGTTGTGCGCGTCGCTCGACAAAGACGAAGGCGACAAAACAGATGACAGAAGCGGCCAGAAGGGTGACGACAAGGGGATCGGCCCAGCCGCACTGCGGGGCCTGGAGCACGCCATAGGTCAGCGACGCCAGCGCGATCGTGAAGGTGCCGGCTCCCGCCCAGTCGAGGCCAGTCGCATCCGGATCTCGCGATTCCCTGATGGTGCGCAGGCCGAGCATGGCGGCGGCAATCGCGAGTGCTGCAACCAGAAGAAAAATCGACCGCCAGCCGAATGCAGAGATGAGCAGGCCCGACGCGATCGGGCCGAAGGCGAGGCCGATGCCGAAACTGGTGCCGAGAAAGCTGAAGGCGCGCAGCCGCAATGGCCCTTCGAATTCCTGGGCAAGTGCCGAGGCGCCGCCAGCAAAGGCGGCCGCACTGCCGATCCCCTGCGCGGCCCGGAAAATGTCGAACCAGATGATGTCCGGCGCCAGCATCGCGCCCAGCGATGCCAGGACATAGAGGGAGAGGCCGACGAGGAAGAGGCGCTTGCGGCCATGGTTGTCGGCCAGAGCGCCCGACGCCATCAGGGTGGCGCCAAAGGTCAGCATGAAGGCGTTGGTCACCCAGTTGAGCTCGATCGGACTGCCGCCGAGATCGGCCGCGATGCGCGACAGAGCGACGGCCGGACCGGTGAAGGTCAAGGGCATCGTCATCGCGGCAAGGCACACGGACAAGAGCACGAGCCATCTCTCGGCAGAGCCGGTTGTGGTCCTAGAAGTCATGGATTTCCCTATCTGAAGCAGTATCTGCCGGTAGCCGCGCGGTTGCGGAGCCGGTCGTGATGACAAGATAGGTCGCCGGCATTTCAGGAAAAATAGTGTTATATCTCCTGGTATATCGGACTGAAACGCTCGAATGGAATGACGCGATGGATCGTCTCAACGGCCTCCTGGCCTTCGCCCGCACCGCCGAGCTCGGCAGTTTCGTCGCTGCCGGGCGGGGACTTGGCATCTCGGCTTCCGCCGTCGGCAAAAGTGTCGCCCGTCTCGAGCAGGAACTCGGCGTGCGGCTGCTGCAGCGCAGCACGCGGCGGATTGGCCTGACGGAAGAGGGCAGACTGTTCGACGAGCGCGTGCGCCGCATCCTCGACGACATCGACGATGCCGAAGCGATGCTGTCGCGGACACGGGAAACACCGCGTGGGCGGCTGCGCATATCCACCCCGATCGTCACCTATCATCTGCTGCTGCCGGTGCTGTCGGAGTTCATGGCCCGCTATCCCGAGATTGAGCTCGACATCGATTTCAACGACCGGATCGTCGACGTCATCGACGAGGGCATCGATGTCGCGATCCGTAGTGGCGAACTGCCGGATTCGCGCCTTGTGTCGAGACCCGTTGCGCCCTTTCGCATGCTGCTGTGCGCGGCGCCCTCCTACCTCGACCGCCATGGCGCCCCCAGCGTGCCGGCTGATCTCACCAGGCATTTCGGCATAAACTTCCGCTTCCTGAACAGCGGCAGGCTGCTGGAGTGGCCGTTCACTACCGGAAGCGCCGAACCGCAGATACGCTCGATGCTGACATGCAACAACATGGAGGCGTTGAAAGGCGCCACGCTCGCCGGGCTCGGCATCGCCTGCATGCCGGATTTCCTGGTGCGCGAGGCGCTGCACGAAGACAGGCTGCGTACCGTCCTCGACGGTCATGTCGACGGCCGTGGCCAGTTCCGGATGCTGTGGCCCTCCAATCGCCATCTGTCGCCGAAGGTGCGCGTCTTCGTCGACTTTCTTCCCGAGCGGCTTGCTGCGCGGTAGGCGTTCATCGCTAAATATGAATTTTAGAATCAAGTTTATGTGGAAACGCCGCAGCGGCTGTGGCATGTCGCTGACGGCGGTGGCGCTGCGGCGCTTGCCGAATTGTTGCGAAGGACTGAGCGATGGACCAACTGAACGCGCAAACCCGGATCAGCGACGCGGCGATCAGGTTGGTGATGGACCGGCTGCGCGCAGAGCACAGCGAATTCGAGATTGACACTGGCGTTGCCGACCAGTGGGAGCTCCGCCTCTACTACGGCTCGTTGAGCGCTACGCTTGATGATGAAAGCGTGCTGATCCGGGTCGCGGCGACAGACGAAACCTGCCTGTCCTACATGAAGATGACGGTCGCCGGCCATGTCGCCGAACATCTCGGCACGACCAAGGGCATCCATTGGCAAGGTGACGGCAGCGACGCCGGTACGCCGGTCTTCTTCCGCGAGATCGCGGTGATGTCGTCAACGCGGATATCGGCGCACATGCAGCGCCTGCGCTTCGCCGGCAAGGATCTCGGCCGATTTACCCATGGCGGCCTGCACATGCGGCTGCTGCTGCCGCCGCCTGGCCGCCGGCTGGTTTGGCCGACGATGGGCGCTGACGGCTTGATCGTCTGGCCTTCTGGCGACGATGCGCTTGCCGTGCGGGTCTACACGATCCGGGCGGTGGACGCCGCAAGCGGTTGGCTCGACGTCGATTTCGTGTTGCATCCAGGCCAGGAGACGCCCGCCGCCGCCTTCGCGCAAAGCGCACAGGCAGGAGACGTGATCGGCATGATCGGACCCGGTGGCGGCGACGCCCCGGTGGCGCAGACCTTGCTTCTGCTCGGCGACGACACCGCACTGCCAGCCATCGGCCGGATTTTGGAGCATTTGCCGGCGTCAACCCGCGCCGAGGCACTGATCGAGGTCGATGGCCCGGATGACCGGATCGCGCTGGCGCAAGGGGACAATGTCGATATCACCTGGCTCTACCGGCACGGCCGAGAGGCCGGCACCGCCGGCCTGTTGCCAGCCGCCTTGCGGGAGCGCAGCCACATGGCGCTTGCCGACGGTCTTTATGTCTGGGCCGGATGCGAATTCGGCGATTTCCGGGAGATCCGCAAGATCGTGCGCAAGCAATGGAACCTATCGCGCAACCGGCACCTGGTCACCGCCTACTGGCGCCGCGACGCGCAAAGCGAGGATGAGGGCGGCGAGGAATAATCCGCGGCTTATGACCGTCTCCGGCGTCGGTTTTGCCTATTGTCTGACGCTTCTCGCCACCAGCCGCGCGACGCTCGGGCCGACCAACAGCACGATCAGGAAGCGTGCCGACTGCAGGGCCATGACGAAGGAGATGTCGACGTTCTGCGCTGCGGCGGCGATGATGGCGATGCTGTCCATGCCGCCGGGGCTGGTCGCCAGGTAGGCGGTCAGCGGATCGATGCCAAGCAGATGGCTGATCATGAAGGCCATGCCACCGCAGAAAGCGATCAACGCCACGATCGAGGCGATGATCTGCGGCAGAGCGCGCGCCGCATGGCGCAGGATCGCCCTGGTGAAGTTCAGGCCGATCGACCAGCCGACCATGGCGTAGCTGACCGCCAGCAGCCATTGCGGCAATTGCATCTCCACGCCCAAGCCGAGATGGACGACGGTGCCGAAGACGAAGGTGCCGAGAAAGAAGGGCGAAGGCAGCCGGCACAGCTTTCCCGCCAAGCCGCCGATAAACGCGATGCCGATGGTGGCGGCGAAGGCTTGGGCGTCGATCGGCGGGAACCAGACGATGGCGGGGATTTCGACGCCGGATGTGTCGACCCACATCTTGGCAACGAGTGCCGCCGTCATCGAGACGAAGATGACGCGCAGATATTGCATGAAGGCGACGAAACGCTGGTCAGCGCCGAAGGCACCGGCCATCAGCACCATGGCGGTGGCCGCACCCGGCGACGAGCCCCAGACGGCGGTGGTGCCGGGCAGGATGCGCCAGCGGCTGATCAGCCAGCCGAGCAGGCTGGAGGCCGTGACGGTTGCCACCACGACACCGAGAAACAGCGGCCATTCCTTGTAGAAGACCGGAAAGATGTCGGCCGAGATCGAAGCGGCTACAAGGCAGCCGACGATCGCCTGGGCGGCGCCGAACAGAAGGCGCGGCACGCGCACCGTGGCACCATTGGTGCCGGCGACGATGGCCGCCAGCATCGGCCCGATCAGCAGCGCCGCCGGCAGGGCCGCGAGTTCCAGCGCGCCGGCGAACAGCAGGGAAACAACCAGCAGGGCAAGCCACTGCCAGAGCTTGCGCATCCGCGCCATGCGCTCGAGTGTGGGCAGGTCCGGGGAGGGCTGCTCGGCCGAGGAATCCATGTTTCGCTCTTAGACCCGCAGGGCGAAAAATGCGAACCGCGGTTCATAGAAAACTATTGTTTCACCCGTCCAGGTGTCGAGTAACAGGTTTCATAAGCCGGCGTCGAACCGTTGCTCGATCTCATTGCGACCCATGCGGTCGAAATCGTCGGGGACGGAAAACTGGCCGGCCATAAAACCGACCCGTCGCGCCTGCAGAGCCGGTTGTTCGATCGGCACGATTCTGGCCAACGGCTTGCCGGCTTTGGCAATAACAAACGACTCGCCTTGGGCTGCACGTCTCACAAGGCGCGACAGATGGGCTTTCGCATCGCGAATGTTTACTGTCTGCGTCAAAGGTTGCTCCTCAAAGTTGGCATCGAACTCACCCCGTCTTGCCGTCGGCCAGGCCGAAGCCGCCGACAGGGTGGGTTTCGACCTGGAATTCGAAGCCGGCGATGAACGGCCGCGCCTTGGCGATCGCCGCCTGGACTTCGGGAAGCTGCAGCGAGGCCTTGTGGCTTTCGGCGTCGGTCCATACTTCGGTGACCCAGATCGCATCGGCATCCGCGGGGTCGCGGGCGATGATGTAGTTCAGGCAACCCGGCAGGGCGCCGGTGCTGGCGCGCAGGAGGTCGATGACCGCGTCACGCTGGCCGCGCGCCGCCCGCATCTTGCCGATCAGTCCGTACATTCCGTTGTCTCCCTTTGAGGTTTTCGACAAGAACATGCAGATCGCCAGTATGCCGATAGCCGCTCAAGGCATCAACTGGCCGCCATTCACCTCGATCACCTGGCCGGTGATGTAGCCGCTCAGAAGATCGGAAGACAGGAACAGATAGGCGCCGACGCAATCCTGCGCCGTGCCGGCACGCCCCTGCGGAATGGTAGCGATCATGCCCTTCATCTGCTCGTCGGTCGAATAGCGCTCGTGGAACGGCGTCAGGATAGTGCCGGGCGCCACCGCGTTGACGCGGATGCCGAAGCCGATCAGTTCCTTGGCCATGCCGCGCGTCACATTGGAGACGAAGGCCTTGGCCGAGCCATAAAGCCCGGCGCCGCCGCCGGCGCCATTGCGGGCGGCGATCGAGGAGGTGTTGACGATGAAGCCGCCCTGTTTCTTCAGCCACGGGATCGCCTTGCGCGAAGCAGTCAGTACCGAACGGGCGTTGAGGTCCATCACAGCGTCGTAATGCGCCTCGGTCTGCTCGGCATAGGGAATGCGGCCAAGCATGCCGCCGGCATTGTTGACCAGCCCGTCGAGGCGGCCGAAATATTGCGCGCTATCCTCGACGACGCGCTCGACATCGGCGGCAACGGAGAAATCGCCCTGAACGAGAAACACCTCGCCGCCCTTGTCGGCAATCGTCAGGCCGAGCTTCTCGGCGGCGTCTTGACTCGAATTGTAGTGCAGCGCCACCTTGCATTTCTGCGCTGCATAGGCCAGCGCGAGCGCCGCTCCGATGCCGGTCGACGCACCGGTGACCAGCACTGCCTTGCCGGCAAGATCGGGTATGCTGAGTGTGGTGGCTGGCACGGTTCTTCCTCCGGGACGTCTGCCTGTCCTTCGTAGGCCCTTGCCACCCCGGTGTTCAAGCCTTTGAGCAATTCAAGGAAACGTGTGAAACGGTTTCCCGGGAAAAGGAGTAGCGCTTTCCCTTGGGGAATTTGCGCCAAGCAAACCGCTCTACGGGTGCAGATAGGCGTAACCTTGGCCTTGCAGTTCGGCGAGTTTGACGACGCCGCCCTTGTCGGCGGCATGAAACCCGGCGAGCAGGTCGGGGAGCGAAATATCCATGCCTTGCATGGTGTTGGCGCAAGCATGGGATTCCAGCCCCTGCCGCACCAGGCCGGCGAAGCGCCCGGAAATCGCGGCCGATATTCCCTTCGACTTGAAGCTGGCCAAGGCCGGACCATGCACGACCAGCACGATGTCGACATTGCCGCCGGTGCCCTCATAGTGGTTCTTGATGTTGCCGAGCACGAAATTGACCTTGTCGGTGTCGCTCAAGTGGTAGGCGACTTTTTGCCTTGTGGGCTCGGTGGCGGCTGCCTGTGCTGCCCGCAAACCGAGAAGCGTTCCGGTTCCGGCAAGAACCGCGCGGAACATGTCGCGCCGACGCATGGCATCCTCCTTCGCTTGGCGGCCCGCCGCGAATTGCGTGGCTGCGGCCGCAATACTAGCATAAATTGACGTTGCGTCCTGTCGATGCGGAGGAGAGATCACGTGGCGTTCAGGGCAGGGGAATGGAAGACAATTGCTGGCGCGGCGCTGATTGCCACGCTTGCCGGCTCGGCCTTCGCCGATGATGCACTCAAGCTCACTGAACTCAGTCCCAACGGCACTGACGCCTGTTTCGGCCGCGTCTATGATGCGGCGCATCTCAAGGCGCACCCGAAGCAGAAGGTGGCGCGGATCTTCTTCTACTACGGCCATGATCCGGTCAGCCGGCCGAATGAAGAGCCGACCGTGAATTCCGACACTTCTTACAATGCCTTCATCGCCACCTCCGTGCGCGGCGCCAAGGCGCCGGAATGGGCCGGCGGCTGGTGCAATCATGTGTCGGAGGACGGCAAGACAGGCCCCATCCATTGCGGTATGGAGTGCGACCGGACGCTTGCATCGCTGAAGGTCGACGACAAGGGCCGGCTGCTTCTCTCGGATCTGCAGCCCGACATCTATCTCGATGCCGGATCGGAAGAGGAGCTTGGCGCAGCGGAGTATGACAGGCAGGCGCTCGGCTCGGAGGACGACAATTTCCGCCTCGACCCGATGCCGGCGGCGACCTGCAAGGCCGAGTTCGCGCGCATCGATCCGATCGCCCCTGCGCTCGGGGCTCCACTGCGCGAGCGGCTGAAGCCGGACCAGGCATTCTGCTATGGGCGCGACTACGATGCAGCGCATCTCGGCTCGCACCCCGATCAGCTCACCAAGTCGATCGGGGTTTTCCGCGGCCCGGTCGAACTGGCGTCGTTTGCTTCAGGGGGCGACGCAGCCAACTGGCCTGATGGCGCCGACATTGCCGTTACCGTCACCACACGGCAGAAATCGGCCAAAGTCACGCAGACCTATTCCTGCCAGGCCGAAGCCGACCAGTGGCGCTGCGCGGCCAGTTCGAAGATGAGCGATTTCTCCTGCGACATCGCGCAGAAGGAGATTTTCCTCAAGCGTGGTGCCGATGGCACGATGATGCTGGCCAATCCCAACAGTGCACTCGCGATCGTCGACCTGTGTTCGAAGGCCGCCGACGGCAAGACGAAATCCGACGACAAGGTCTATCGGCTGCAGCCGATGCCGCAATCGGCATGCGCTCCGTAAGCACCCAGCGTTTTCGTCATCCTATGGCGGAGCAAGGAGCGAAGCGACGCGGCGCAGACCATAGGATCCATGCCGTGACATCCGAGCGCTGCTGCGGTGCAGAATTCTGTTCCGCTGCACTCTGAGGCCAAGGTCGCGGCATGGATACTCGGGTCTCCGCGACGGAGCTTCGCTCCTGCTCCGCCCGTGGATGACGAAGTCGAGGGGCTTTGGCTAATTTTCCAAGGTCGTGACGGGAGACCGCCTCACGCAAACGGCACGGCCGTCGTGCCCTTGGGGAGCTTGGCCTCGTCGTCGGGCTCGACATGGATGGTGACGCGCACCGAGGGGATTTCGGCCTTCAGCGCGTCCTCTATCCGGTCGCAGATGACATGGCTGGCGCCGACCGACATGTCGGCATCGACGACCAGATGAAACTCGATGAAGGTGGCGCGGCCGGCGATGCGCGTCTTGAGGTCGTGCACCTCCAGCGCGCCCTTGCAATTGGCCGAGATGACGTCGCGGATGCGCATGTGTTCCTGGGTGTCGACGGCGCGGTCCATCAGGCCGTTCATCGACGAACCGATGACGTGCCAGCCCTGCCACAGGATGTTCAGCGCCACGAGGACGGCAAGTGCCGGGTCGAGAATCTGCCAGCCGGTCAGGATCGCTCCGACCAAGCCGCCGAAGACGCCGATCGAGGTGACCACGTCGGTCATGATGTGGTTGCCGTCGGCAACCAGCGCCGGTGACTTCTCCGCCCTGCCGGCGCGGATCAACGTCCAGGCCCAGAAGGCGTTGATGACTGTAGCGACGCCGTTGACGGCAAGACCTTCCCAGGGCTGTTCGAGCGGTGCCGGGGTCTGCCAGTGGCGCCAGACCTCGTTGAGGATCAAAAGGGCGGCGAGCACGATCAGCACGCCTTCCAGCACCGCCGAGAAATACTCGGCCTTGTGATGGCCGAAAGGGTGGTCCTGGTCGGCCGGCTTGTGGCTGACCTGGATCGCCCAGAAGGCTGCAACCGAGGCGATGACGTTGACGATCGATTCCAAGGCGTCCGAGTAGAGCGCCACGGAGCTGGTGACGTACCAGGCGGCAGCCTTCAGCGCGAGCACGACAAAAGCGACGATAATCGACCAGAAGGCGAGATTGGCGATTTTGCGCTTCGCGGCCGCCTTGGCCGCGATCGCCATCGTGTTCTCGGCTTCGGCCATGATCGTCAGGCGGCCTTTTCCTTGGCCTTGCGGGGCAAGTGGGCGACGATGTTCTCGATGATGCGCATGCCGGCATTGTGGCCGAGCGTCATGATCGATTCCGGGTGGAACTGTACCGCGGCGATCGGCTCCTTGCGGTGTTCGAAGGCCATGATGACACCGTCCTCGGTTTCGGCCGTGACGATGAAATCGTCGGGCAGGCGAACCGGATCGGCGAAGATCGAATGGTAGCGGCCGACGGTGACTTCCTTGGGCAGGCCGGAGAAGATGATGCCCGGCTTGGAAACGCGGATGCGCGACGGCTTGCCGTGCATCGGCACATGCAGCTGCCTGAGTTCGCCGCCATAGGCCTCGGCCAGCGCCTGCAGGCCAAGGCAGACGCCGAAGATCGGCAGGTCGCGGGCGCGCGCCTTCTTGATGGTGGCGGCGCAGTCGAAATCTTTCGGCGTGCCGGGGCCGGGCGACAGCACGACGAGGTCGGGCTTCAGCCGGTCGAAGACTTCCTCCGGCACCGGCGAGCGGACGGTCGAGACATTGGCGCCGGTCTGGCGGAAATAATTGGCCAGCGTGTGAACGAACGAGTCCTCGTGGTCGACGAGCAGGATGTTGACGCCGTCGCCGACGCGCGCGGTGGTTCGCTCGGTGCTGGCGGAATTGCCTGTCTTGGCGTCGCGAATGGCGGAGAGCATGGCGGATGCCTTCAGTTCGGTTTCGGCTTCTTCTTCCTCGGGAATGCTGTCGAACAGCAATGTGGCGCCGGCGCGCACTTCGGCAATGCCGTCCTTGATACGGATGGTGCGCAGGGTGAGGCCGGTGTTCATGTCGCCGTTGAAATTGACCATGCCGATCGCGCCGCCATACCAGGCGCGCGGGCTTTTCTCGTTCTGCTCGATGAAGCGCATGGCCCACAATTTCGGCGCGCCGGTCACGGTGACCGCCCAGGCATGCGACAGGAAGGCATCGAAGGCATCCATGCCTTCGCGCAGCCGGCCTTCGATGTGGTCGACGGTGTGGATCAGGCGCGAATACATCTCGATCTGCCGGCGGCCGATGACGCGCACCGAACCCGGCTCGCAGACCCGCGATTTGTCGTTGCGGTCGACGTCCGAGCACATGGTCAGCTCGGATTCGTCCTTCTTCGAGTTGAGCAGTTTCAGGATCTGCTCGGAGTCCGAAATGGCATCGTCGCCGCGCTTGATGGTGCCCGAGATCGGGCAGGTCTCGACGCGGCGGCCGTTGACGCGAACGAACATTTCGGGCGAGGCGCCGATCAGGTATTCGCCTTCACCCAGATTAATGAAGAAGGAATAGGGCGAGGGGTTGATTGCCTTCAGCTTGCGCGAAATCTCGGATGGCTGCGTCTCGCAGCGCTCGTAGAACATCTGGCCGGGCACGACCTCGAACAGGTCGCCGCGCTTGAACGAATCCATCGCCTTGCGCACCAGATCGGCGTATTCGCCGGGTTCATGGTCGCCGCGCGGCGGGATGCGGTCGGGGCTCTTGAACGGCTCGGCGATTTCGTCGCGCGGCAGCCCTTCGGTTGAAAACCCGTCGCCGGCATAGTCGTAGCGGTCGGTCCAGGCCTTGGCCGAATAGTGGTCGACGACCAGGATCTCGTCGGGCAGGAAAAGCACCAGATCGCGCTGGCTTGGCTTGCGCTCGAGCTTGTAGTCGACCGGGTCGAATTGGAAGGCGAGGTCGTAGCCGAAGGCGCCGTAGAGGCCGAGGTTGGCGTCTTCCTCGGTCTTGAACAGAGCGGTGATGGCGCGCAGGACCGTAAATACCGAAGGCACGCGGCTGCGCTCCTCTTCAGTGAAGACACGGCCGGGCTTGGCGACGTCGAGGCGGATCAGTTTCTCCGACGTCTCGGCGATGGTGACGTCGGCGAGGTCGCCCAGCGTCTTGCCGATGACCGGCAACAGCGTCTCGCCACGGCCGTTCAGCGCCTCGATGCGCATGGCACGGCCGCGCGCCGAGACGACCAGCGGCGGATCGATGATGGCGGTGTCCCAGCGCGTGTAGCGGCCGGGATATTCATAATTGGAGGAAAACACCGCACCGCGGCGCGAATTCAGGCCGTCGACATAGGCGTCAATCGCACCTGCATAGGGCCGGTCGTGGCGCGCGCGCGTGATGGTTATGCCACCCGCGGTCACGAAACTTTCCGCGCCGTTTTCCAGAACCTTCATCGTCATTGCCGTCTCCATCAGCTTCTTGGGCAACGGACCCGGGAATGGCTTGGAAAAAACAAATGGCCGCCCGGACTTTCCGTTGCGGCCACCCTCTCTTTTCACGCGCACGTGTTCGAACAGGCCGCTGTCAGCAGGCCCACCACCAAATGGTCTTGATCGAACGCATGTTCATGGCAAAATCCATAGCTGCGAAAGGGAGGATACGCAACAGGTTTGAAAAGCCTGTCCGGTGGCTGTCGCTTCTGCGCCTCATGGTACATCGCCAGAACCGGCTATGGCGCTTAGAATGTTCATCAACAGCAGGAAGACGAGAAAACAATCATGACCGAGCAGATCGAGCGTGCGCGGACGTTCCATTCCCTCCACGTCAAGGGAAACCCGATCGTTCTCTACAACGTCTGGGATCCGGGTTCGGCCAAGATCGTCGAGAAAGCGGGCGCCAAGGCGATCGCCACCGGAAGCTGGCCGGTGGCGGCCGCCTTCGGCTATGCCGATGGCGAGAAAATCCCGCTGGAGCTGGCGCTCGACAACATCAAGCGCATCGTCACTGCCGTCGACCTGCCGGTGACCATGGACCTCGAGGGTGGTTACGGCGTCGACCCGGAAATTGTTGCTCGCACGGTAACGTCGGCACTGCGGGCCGGCGCTGTTGGGTTCAATTTCGAAGACCAGGTTGTCGGTGGCAGCGGCCTGCACGACATCGCTGTTCAGGTAAAACGCATCGAAGCCGCGGCGGCGGCCGTCAAGGCTTCCGGGATACCGGCGTTCATCAACGCTCGAACCGACATCTTCCTCAAGGCGAAACCGGATGCGCATGATGACGCCCTGCTCGACCAGGCCATAGAGCGCGCACAGGCCTTCGAAAAAGCTGGCGCGCACGGCTTCTTTGCGCCGGGCCTTGGCGATGAGGGCCTGATCGAGACACTCTGCAAGGCAATCGCGTTGCCGGTCAACATCATCGCGCTGGCGCATGTGCCGCCGCGCCAGCGGCTGGCGGAACTGGGTGTCGCCCGCATCAGTCACGGCCCGGTGCCTTACCGGCAGATGGCCGAATGGCTGGAGGCGAAGGCGCGGCTGGCTATTTCGGGCTAGGCGGTGATGCTGCATGCAACGGGTTTGGGATTGGCCGAAGCCTCGCAACTTCGTCATCCACGGGCGGAGCAGGAGCGAAGCGACGTCGCGGAGACCCGAGGATCCATGCCGCGACCTCAGTTGAAGGGCGCAGCGGAACAGAATTCTGAACGTAGCGACGCTTTGAAGTCGCGGCATGGATTCTAGGGTCTGCGCCGCGTCGCTTCGCTCCTTGCTTCGCCCTAGAATGACGAAGCTATGGAGTGCTTCGGCAAACTACGAGGCAAAGCTTTCTCAATCTTCCAGCGTCCCCGACCGGGCGTCGGCGCTCTTCCTGTCGCCGACCAGCTTCAACAGATCCTCGCCGGCGCGGATGATGCGGCGCGAGCGGCGGGTCAGGATGATGCCATCCTGCGGCGCAAACACTTCGGTGCGGCCATCGGTTTCACCCGGTGCATGGACGATGGTGGCTAGGCGCGCGCCCTTGGCGACGCGGTCGCCGGGTTTCACGTCGTAGAGCACGGCACCGGCCCGTGGCGCCGGCATCATGTCGATGTTTTCCAATGGCGCCACGAAGCCGGTGAAAGGACCCGGCGCGGGCAGGGCGCTATCGGCGATCACGCCGCGTGCCGTCAGCAGCCGGTAGAGCCCGTCGGCGTCAGAGGCGGCCAAGGCGCCGTCGACATCGAGGATGCCGCGATATTCGACCGTGGTGGCGACGCGGCGGTCGAGCTTGGCTACATCAGCTGGGACATTCTGGTAGGGCATGATCGAGGCGCCCTCGAAGGTGCCGTCGGTGTCCTCGCTCCACAGCACGACTGCGTCGACGCCCATGGCCGCGGCGCAATCGGCCATATCAGGCCACAGGCTGGTGTGGACGTAGAGATAGGCGAGGCCCTCGTCATCGCAGTGCAGGTCGAGCACGATGTCATGGCCGAACGACAGCTGCACCAGCCGCGTCTTCAGCCGCTGGTCGACGCTGCCAAGGGTGGTGTCGGGCAAGAGGGCTGTGTCGGGCGCGGCGAGCAGCGGAAAGCCGCGGTTGAAATTGGTGCGCGTGCCGAGATGGAAGCGGCCCTGATGCTCGCCGAAATGATATTGCGCCCGGCCGACAGGGTTGGCCCAGGGCACGACGGTGAGGTTGCCCTTGATGCGGCCTTCGGCCTCCGCCCTGGCGAGCATCGGCATCAGCGCGTCGATGGCGACGACGCCCGGCAACTCACCGGCATGGAGCGCCGCCTGCAGATAGGCCGAAGGAGCAGCCTTGTCGGAACCAGTGAAGCGGAACAGCGGGAATTCGTAGCAAACCCCTTCGCTTTCGCCGGCGATGCGCTCGATCGATTTCTGCATGACTTCCTCCATCAAGGACCAGAAGACATGCGATTTGAAGGCGCCTATGTCGATTGGTCCAGCCCGCCGCGCTATGGGCGCAAGAGACTATTCAGCCGGGAGCGGGATGACCGGCGCGCGCCGGTCCAGCGCCTGCGACAGCACGGCGACGGTGACCGCCAACAAAGCGAGTGCTGCGCCGACCAGCGGCAAATTGGCATAGGAAACACCGGCGGAAAGGGCTACGCCGCCGATCCAGGCGCCGCTGGCATTGCCGACATTGAAGGCGCCCTGGTTCAGCGTGGCGGCGAGGTTCGGTCCCTCGGAGGCCGCCTCGACGACCCGGATCTGCAGCGGCGGCACGACGACGAAGATGAGCAGGCCCCACAGGAAGACGATGCCGACGGCAACGCTGGCGATTGCGCCGAACTGCCTGAAGCCAACGAAAAGCAGGGCCATCAGCAGCAGCGTGCCGATCACTGTCGGCATCAGTTTCCAGTCGGCCAGTCTGCCGCCGATAATGTTGCCGATGGTCATGCCCGCGCCGAACAGCAGCAGAACCCACGTGACTGCCGAGGTCGACAAGCCCGACACCTCGGTGAGGTAGGGTTTGATGTAGGTGAAGACGGTGAACAGGCTTGCGGAAGTCAGCGCCGCGATCAGCATGGCCAGCCAGACCTGCAGCTTGCCCAGCACGCGCAGTTCGCCGCGCAAGCCGCCACCGCTTGGCTGGGCGACATCGGACGGCACCAGCCAGGCGATCGCTGCCACCGAGATCAGGCCGATACCGACCACGGCAACGAAGGTGGAGCGCCAGCCGAAGGCTTCGCCAAGTGCGGTTCCGGCGGGAACGCCAAGGATGTTGGACAGCGTCAGCCCGGCGAACATCAGCGCGATGGCGCTGGCGCGTTTGTTGCGCGGCACCAGGCTGGCGGCAACGACCGAGCCGATGCCGAAGAAGGCGCCATGGCCGAACGCGGTGAAAACGCGCGCGGCCATCAGCGTCCAGTAGTTGGGCGAGATGGCGCAAAACAGATTGCCGACGACGAACAGCACGGCCAGCCCGACCAGCACCGGCTTGCGCGGCAAATGCGCGGTGGCCATCGCGACGATCGGGGCGCCGAAGACGACGCCCAGCGCATAGCCGGTGACCAGCAGACCCGCCGAAGGGATCGACACGCCGAGGTCGGCCGCGACCTCGGGCAGCAGGCCCATGATGACGAATTCGGTGGTGCCGATGCAGAAGGACGCAATGGCAAGCGCAAGGATCGGCAAGGGCATGGGGCGTCCAGACTGAATCGGTTCAAATCCAGACTGCGCGAAGGACGCCGCCGTGCGCAAGCGGCATTGCTGCATTGCAGCGATGCAGAAAAGGAAGAGCTTTGAAATGGGTCGCCAACAGGCTGTCAAGCCAGCGGCTTCAGTTCCTGAGCAATGGTGGGCAACAGTTCCGAGACATTCGGGTGGATATGCACGGCACGCGCGAGCGTGTCGACGGGCGCCTTGGCGTACATCAGGTCGAGCACGCAATGGATAACCTCGTCGCCGCCGGGTCCGAGCACCGAGCAGCCGAGGATCTCCCTCGTGTCTGCGTCGACCAGGATCTTCATGAAACCCTGCGTCTCGCCCTTTTCGATAGCGCGGCCGACGCGGGTCATCGGCCGCTGGCCGACCAGCGCGCGACGGCCGGATTTCTTCACCGCGGCCTCGGTCATGCCGCAGCGGCCGAGCGGTGGGTCGATGTAGAGCGCATAGGCTTCGATGCGATCACTGACCTTGCGCGGATCATTGTCCAGCAGGTTGGCGGCGACGATCTCGTAGTCGTTGTAGGAGGTGTGGGTGAAGGCGCCCCTGCCGTTGCAGTCGCCCATCGCCCAGATGCCGGGCACGCTGCTGCGCAACTGGTCGTCTACAGAGACGAAGCCGCGCTTGTCGACCTCCACGCCAGCCCTCTCCAGGCCGAGGTCATCGGTGTTGGGCGTCCGCCCCAGAGCCAGCAGCACGTGAGAGCCGACCACCGGCGGTTTGCCGGCGGAGAAGGTCACGGCAATGTCCTGGCCTTGTCTGGCGAAAGCGATGTCGTCGGCGCCGAGATGGACCGCGATGCCTTCGTTTTCGAGGATCGACAGGATGGCGGCAGAGACGTCCTCGTCCTCGCGGCCGGTCAGGCGTGGGCTCTTTTCGATGACTGTGACCTCCGAGCCGAAGCGGCGGAACATCTGTGCGAATTCGAGCGAGATGTAACTGCCACCGACGACGATGAGATGGCGCGGCAGCACGTCGAGATTCATCATCGAGGAATTGGTCAGATAGTCGATGTCGTGGATGCCGGGCAGGTCTGGGACCGAGGCGCGGCCGCCGGTGTTGAGGAAGATATTTTCGGCGGTCAGCAGATCGTCGCCGACGCGCACCGTGTTGGCGGATTCGAAACGCGCATGGCCGCGATAGAGGGTGCATTTGTCCATGCCGGCAATCCAGGTCTCGAGATTGGTGCGAGCGTCGATCGTCACCTTGTCCTTGCGCGCCTTGATCCTGGCATAGTCGACGCCGACGGGGCCACTGAGCGTCACGCCGTAGTCGGCGGCGCGGCGCGCCAGATGCGCGGCATAGGCGCTGGCGACCATGGTCTTGGTCGGCATGCAGCCGGTGTTGACGCAAGTGCCGCCGACCAGCTTGCGCTCGATCAGCGCCACGCTCCTGCCGGCGGCCGTCAGCCGGCCGGCCAGCGGAGGGCCAGCCTGTCCGGCACCGATGATGATGGCGTCGAAGGTTTTCGTCGTCATGCCACCGCAGCCACGATCAGCAGACCGCCGATGATCGCCACCGCGTCCTCGATGAAGGCGGCGGGCGGATCCTTGCCGAAGGCGGCTGCGAGCCGGCCGCGAGCTTCAGCGCCGCCCAGCGTGCCGATGACAGCGCCGATGGCGCCGGCAATCAAGCCGCCGATGGTGGCGCCGCCTGTCGCGCCGATCACCGCGCCGGTGAAGGCGCCCATGACGATGCGGGCGCCGAATTGCTGCGGCACTTTACGGCTCGGCGTCGACGGCAACTGGTCGGTGACCAGTTCGACGATGGCCAGGATGGTGAAGATGCCGACAGCCGCCCAGTGATTCATGAAGCTCGCCCAGGTGCCGGCAACCGGCAGCCAGCCGAGATAAGCGCCCCAGGCAACGGCAGCCGGCGCCGTCATGGCGCGAAGACCGGCAATGACGCCGATCAGAAGTGCGAGAATGTAGAGCATGGTCGATCCCCCTCGATCACCGGGCCAAGACGGCCTTGAGACACAGGCTACCATAGGTCCAATATTTGGCCAGTACTGGCATCGGCGCTTTTCTGTTGGCCGCACTTGTGCTTTGCAAGGACGTGAACTGGAGACGCGTCATGGTCGAAAGCGAGCGCGTGAAGATGGCGGCCGGCGAATGGTACACCTGCCTCGATGATGAGCTGGAGTCCTTGCGTGTTGTCGCGCGTGACGCGGTGTTCGAGCACAATTGCCTGCCGCCGCGGCAGCGCGGCAATCTCGGGCCGGGCTTGAAAACTTTGCTCGGCAACGCCGGTGAGGGCGCCCGCATCGAGGCGCCGTTCCACTGCGCCTATGGCTTCAACATCTTTCTCGGCGACGGGGTCTTTCTCAATGCCGGCTGCACCATCCTCGACACAGCGAGTGTGCGCATCGGCAAGGGAACGCTGCTCGGTCCCAATGTGCAGATCTATTGCGCCGAGCATCACAAGGAGGCCAGTGGGCGGCAGGCCGGACTGGAGATCGCCCGACCCGTCGAGATCGGCGCCAATGCCTGGATCGGCGGCTCAGCCGTCATCCTTGGCGGCGTCAGCATTGGTGAAGGTGCCATCGTCGGTGCGGGGGCGGTGGTAACGCGCGACGTGGCTGCGAACACCACGGTGCTCGGCAATCCGGCGCGGGCGATCAAGCGAGGCTGAACAGGTCAGGACGATAGGACGTACGTCATGCGCTCGTCCTGATCGGTCCTTCTGGAGAATTCCCGCCGGTATTGCGCCGGCGATGTCTTGAGCCGTGCCGAAAAATGCTGGCGCAGCGAGGTGGCGCTGCCGAAGCCGGCTTCGAAGGCCACTATGTCCATGGATTTCTCCGTCGCTTCCAGCAAACGCTGCGCCAGTTCGATCCGCTGGCTGGTCAGCCAATCGCCAAAGCTGGCGCCGATCGATTTCTGAAAGCGACGGGTAAAGGTGCGGCGGGTCAGGCCAGCGGCCTCGGCGACGCTGTCGAGGCTATGCGTCTCGCCAAGCGTCGCACGAACTGAGTCCAGGGCCTGGGTGAAGCGGTCGGCGTCGGCGCTTCTTGCCACCGGATGCTCGATGAATTGCGCCTGCCCGCCCTGCCGATGCGGAGAAAGAACGATCTGGCGGGCGAGCCGCAATGCCGCTTCCGCGCCGTAGCGGGCGCGCACGATGTGGAGACAGCAGTCGAGACCGGCGGCGACGCCGGCCGAGGTCACGATGTCGCCATTGTCGACATAGAGCACCGAAGCGTCGACGGCGACGTCGGGATGGAGTTTCTGCAACTGTTCGGAATAGGCCCAGTGCGTAGCGGCACGACGGCCCGAAAGCAGCCCGGCCGCGGCAATGGCGAAGGTTCCGAGGCACAGGCCGACGATCAAGGCGCCGCGTTGGTGCGCCCGGCGCAACGCCTCCATCAGCGGCGGCGATGCCGGCTCGCCGAGATGATGCCAGCTTGGAATGATGACGATATCGGCGCCGTCGAGGCCTTCGAGCCCATGCGGCGCGGCAATTGTCAGTCCGGCCTCGGTGTGGATCGGGCCGGGCTTGACCGCGCAGATGCGGAAGTCGAAGCGCGGCAGGCCAAGCGCCGTCCTGTCCTCTGCGAAGACCAGGCAGGGCACGGAAAGATGGAACGGGCTGATGCCGTCGAAGGCGAGGACGGCAATGATCGGGTCGGTCATGGGTGCTTCCGGCAGTTGAATGCGATTGTCCCAATTCTTTCGAATGATGTCAATTGGGCCACTTTCGGCAACCCAGCCACCCGGCTATTTTCGGTCCATCGCATTCGAGCCGGAAAGGAAAACACCATGTCTGACCCAGCCAACACCACGCCACGCCGGGCGCTGATCGTCGTCGATGTGCAGAACGACTATGATGGCGGCAGTCTTGCCATCCAGCATCCGCCGTTCCGCGACAGCGTCGTCCATGTGGCGCGGGCGATGGATGCAGCGACTGCTGCTGGCATCAAGGTGGTGGTCGTCAAGCAGATGGCGCCCGAGACATCGCCGATCTTCGCTAGGGGAAGCCATGGCGGCGAACTGCATCCCGAAATCGCCAAGCGTGAGCGCGACTATTATGTCGAAAAGAACCTGCCCTCCGCCTTCACCGGCACCGACCTCGAGGACTGGCTGCGCGCCAACGCCATCGATACGATCACGGTGGTCGGCTACATGACGCATAATTGCGACCTGTCGACCATCATCCACGCCGTGCATATGGGCTTTGCCGTCGAGTTCCTGTCGGATGCGACCGGCTCGGTGCCTTACGCCAACAGCGCCGGCTACGCCTCGGCCGAGGAGATCCACCGCGTGGTCACGATCATCCTGCAGTCGCGCTTCGCCGCCGTGCTCAAGACCGCCGAATGGGTCGAGTGCCTGAAGACCGGCGCGCTGCCGGAACGCGACACCATCTTCGGCTCCAACCAGCGGGCGCTCTCGCGCAGCGCTGCTTAGGGTTATCCGAAAACAGAAGGGCGCCGCATCGCTGCGGCGCCCTTTGCGGTTTGAACTGAAGGATTTTAGAACAGGCCTTCGATCTGGCCCATCTCGTTGAGGAAGATCTTTTCCGAGGACGGCGCCTTGGGCAGGCCGGGCATGGTCATGACCTCGCCGCAGATGATGACGACGAAGCCGGCACCGGCCGAAAGCCTGACCTCGCGCACCGGCACCGTGTGGCCGGTCGGCGCGCCGCGCAGGTTCGGGTCGGTCGAGAACGAGTACTGCGTCTTGGCCATGCACACCGGCAAGTGGCCGTATCCGGCGTCTTCCCAGGCCTTGAGCTGGTCGCGCACCGACTTGTCGGCGATCGCTTCCGAGCCGCGATAGATGCGCTGGACGATGGTGTTGATCTTCTCGAACAGCGGCATGGCATCGGGATAGAGCGGCGCGAACTGCGAAGCACCGGATTCGGCCAGTGCCACCACCTTGTTGGCGAGATCCTCGATGCCGGCCGAGCCGTGCGCCCAGTGCTTGCACAGGATCGCCTCTTCGCCCATCGAGGCGACATAGTCCTTCATCGCCTGGATCTCGGCGTCGGTGTCGGAGTAGAAGTGGTTGATGGCAACCACCGCCGGCACGCCGAACTGGCGGATGTTCTCGATGTGGCGGCCGAGATTGGCGCAGCCCTTCTTCACCGCTTCGACGTTTTCCTTGCCGAGGTCTTCCTTCTTGACGCCGCCATTCATTTTCATGGCGCGCACGGTGGCGACAATGACGGCCGCCGCCGGCTTGAGGCCCGCCTTGCGGCACTTGATGTCGAAGAACTTTTCAGCACCGAGGTCAGCGCCGAAGCCGGCTTCGGTGACGACGTAGTCGGCGAGCTTGAGCGCCGTCGTGGTGGCGACGACCGAGTTGCAGCCATGCGCGATGTTGGCGAACGGGCCGCCATGCACGAAGGCCGGGTTGTTCTCCAGCGTCTGCACCAGGTTCGGCTGCATGGCGTCCTTCAACAGCACGGCCATGGCGCCGTCGGCCTTGAGGTCGCGGGCATAGACCGGCGACTTGTCGCGGCGATAGGCGACGATGATGTCGCCGAGGCGCTTTTCGAGGTCCTTCAGGTCGGTCGACAGGCACAGGATGGCCATGACTTCCGAGGCGACGGTGATATCGAAACCGCCCTCGCGCGGGAATCCGTTGGCGACGCCGCCGAGCGAGCAGATGATTTCGCGCAGCGCGCGGTCGTTCATGTCCATGACGCGGCGCCAGACGACGCGGCGGGTGTCGATGCCGAGCTCATTGCCCCAGTAGATGTGGTTGTCGATCAGCGCCGAAAGCAGGTTGTGCGCCGTGGTGATGGCATGGAAGTCGCCGGTGAAGTGGAGGTTCATGTCCTCCATCGGCACGACTTGCGCATAGCCGCCGCCGGCGGCACCGCCCTTGACGCCGAAGTTCGGGCCCAGCGAGGCCTCGCGGATGCAGATGATCGCCTTCTTGCCGATGCGGTTCAGGCCGTCGCCGAGACCGACCGTGGTCGTGGTCTTGCCTTCGCCGGCCGGCGTCGGGTTGATGGCGGTGACGAGGATCAGCTTACCGTCCTTGTTGCCCTTCACCGATTTGATGAATTCAGCTGAGATCTTGGCCTTGTCGTGGCCATAGGGCAGCAAATGTTCGGTCGGGATACCGATCTTCTGGCCGATCTCCTGGATCTGCTTTTTCCTGGCGCCGCGCGCGATCTCGATGTCGGACTTCACTTCGGCCATGACGGCTTTCCTCTGGATTGGACGATGGAGGGGACGGGTTGATCTTACTCGCAGGCAGGTTGGACCCGGGCGCGGGCATGTTCTAACCCTGTCGCTGCCGCGGCGTCAACTTTCATGCAACTATGTTTCCTATAGAGAAAATTCCTCTGCGGACCGGCCGACCTGTCATCGGTTCTTCCTGGCTCCGTTGCCGCGCCGTATAGAAGCCAGAGGACACGCCGCGCCGCCGTCTCAAAACAGCCGCACAATGCACGGAATGCGACAGAGGCGACGGCGCAAATTCGCCATCGCCTGGTCCCTAATGGAACAGCGCTACTGCGTCAGAACGTTGCTGATTTCGACCATGTTGGAGCGCACCCTGAGCACATAGAAGCCCATCGTCGTCAGATGCGTCGGCAACAGCCAGCCATCCTCGCGGCCATTGGCGATGATGAAAGGCTGGATCTTCAGCGCCGAAACGAACTGCGAGTCCATTGTGTCCCACAGGTTCTGCAGATGCTTTTCCTTGATGACGTCCTCGAAGTCGGCCTGGGCGCCCTTCATCAGGCCGTAATAGCCATAGAGCTGGCCATAGGCGAACCAGTAGCGGTCGTCGGCGCGGAAGTCGAACCAGCCATTGTTGTGGTTCTCGGCGCGTTCCTTGAGGATCGCCGAGGTCGAGCCGATGTCGGACGAGATGCGGTCGATATACTGTTTCAGATTGTCGGCGCGGGCGTCGAATGTCGCCTGGCAGGTAGCAAGGCGAGCGTTGAAGGAACGCAGCATGCGCACAGCGTCGCGATAGTAGCTCGGTGTCGGCGTCTTGGGGCCGAACGGGTTCAGGCCGAAATACCAGGTCTCCTCGTCGAACTGCAGGTTGCCGCGGGCATTCTGCAGATCGCTGTCGATCTGCGAGGTGGTGCGGACGCGGCCGAGATTGTCAGCGAGTTCGGTCGCGGTGCGCCGCACCGCCTGGTTGATGCCGCGCTGGAAGGAGGCCTTGTTGTCCATCCACGGCGTGTTGTCCCAGTCGATGCCGAACAGGCCAAGCTTGTAGAGGATCATCGACGAGATCCAGGCATTCTGGTTGACGTTGAAGTCGGTCAGGTCGGCGGCGATCTGGGCAATGCCGGAGTTGCCGCAGGTCTTGGCGGTGTCGGTGCCGGCGCCGGCGGAGACCTGTTCGCCGGCGGAGACATTGCGCTTCTCGAACGTGTAGGTGTCGGGATAGTTCGGGTTGAAATTGTTCCACCATTGGGTGGCGTAGAAGAAATTGGCGTAGAGGCCGATCAGCACCAGCAGGGCGAGGCCGACCGCCGCCTTGAGGATCCAGCCGCGCTGCGTGTACCAGCGCCCGGCCCACAGGAACGGCCACAGGATGACGCCGATCAACAGGCCGATGCCGCGGCCAATCCACTGGAAAATGCGGGTGAAGAAATTCACGATCGGATCGAGCATGGCTGTGTCACCCCCTCAAAGCATGACGCCAAAAAGTTGCAGGCTTTTTGGATAACATCATGCGCCAAAACAAGAAGTTAGAACGACATAACGATTCATTTCGTTCTAGTCAGTCAGGCCGTAGAGGCGTGTGCGAAACGCCACCTTGTCCTTCAAATATGTGGTTTTGAGAACGTCCACAACATGCGATCGCCACGCGTCGCTGAAGCCGCCATAGTCCTCATAAAAGCCGTCCTTGTTGAAGATGTAGCGCGAAACGAAGTCCGACGGTACGAAATCCGAGATCAGCCGGTTGGTCAGCCAGGCGTCGGGGTGGTCAGGCTTGGCGCGGATGACAAGGAAACGTTGCTGCGGGAAGACATCCTCGATCTTGAGGTGGCCGAGTTGGGCGATCTCGCGCTTGGCGGCGTTGAGGAACGGAAAATTGCCGTCTCTGGTGATCAGGTCGGCATGGCTCTGGATCCAGGTCTGCAGCCAGACCTTGTCGACATCGGTCAAATTGCGGTTCGGCTCGGCATCGCGGATCAGCGCGCGCACCACCATCTCGGCGCGGTGCTCGAGATAGCCCGAGGTCTCCACCCAGGAGGCACGCGGCAGCTCGATGCGGCCGGTGGTGGCGAGGAACTTGAACACCTTGTCGGCGTCGTTGATCGAGAGATAGCTGACCTGCCACGGCCGCGAGCGGCGGAAACCGGGGGCGGCCGGATCGCTGATCACCGTCGTTATATCAGGGTCGACGAACACGTAGAGACCGCCGAAGTGACTGGTCCAGTAGGCATTGTGGCGGAAGATCACCTGGTCGGGCACCAGCGCGTTCTCGCGGATGTCGCCGCAGATCTTGGCAAGCTCCACCATCCGGTTCAGCATGGCGCTGTCGCGCCAGGCATCGGGCTCCTGCTTCAGCCGGTCCACGAGCTTGCCGAGTTCGGCGGCCTTGCCCAGCACATCCTCGGCCGACAGCACCTTGAATTCGACCTGGCTGATCGACAGCAAATCCTCGATGTCGTTGACCTTCGGAATGGAATCCTCGATCTCGCCGTAGATGACGTCCTTGATCGTCAGCGCATCGATGGCGCGCCGGTTCCTGGACATGAACTCGAACATCAGTTGCGAGGTGTTGGAGAAGGCGGTGTGCACCACCGGCAGGTCGATCTGCGACGGCGTCAGGATGATGAAGCGGCGGTTGACCTCGTTGGGATCGAGATAGTCATAATCATCGCATTCCTCGGCCACTTCAGGCGAGAAGCCGGTGCGGTCGATCTGCAAGCTCTTTAGTTTGGTCGGCTTCAAGCCGAATGCGGCGAGCGCCTTGTTGTAGCGCTGGATCAAATGCGGCTCGTCGACCGTCAGCAGCCGGCCATAGATCAGCTCGTTGTCGCGCAGGAGATCGGGTTTCTTGGCGGGTTTTGTGGTCAAGGTGCATCGCTCCCGAGGAGCGTGCCAGCACCCCCCTCTGGCCTGCCGGCAATCTCCCCCTCAAGGGGGGAGATTGGCAGCGTCGTCCGTGTCGCTTCTCCAGATAGGTCGAAGATTGGCAAAAGCGATGGTGAAAGTCGATCTCCCCCCTTGAGGGGGAGATGGCCGGCAGGCCAGAGGGGGGTAGGCGCGCACTCACGCATTCCACAGCCCCTTCTTCTTCATCTCCTCCATCTCGCGCGCGGCCCGTTCGCGCAGGCGGGCGTCGCGCAGCAGCTTTTGTACGGCGGAGTCGTCGGACTTGTCGGAATAGCGGAACTCCGAGTCGGCGTAGCGGTTGATCTCCTGCATGACCATGTCCATCGAAAAGGGGCCGCGCAGTTCCTCGA
This sequence comes from Mesorhizobium sp. M0239, assembly GCF_040321815.1. Classification (NCBI taxonomy): domain Bacteria; kingdom Pseudomonadati; phylum Pseudomonadota; class Alphaproteobacteria; order Hyphomicrobiales; family Phyllobacteriaceae; genus Mesorhizobium; species Mesorhizobium sp. M0239. The sequence goes on along the minus strand of NZ_JAMYSG010000006.1, from coordinate 172,579 downwards.
TCATCGCTTTCTTCTCGTCATAACCCTTGCGCATGAAGACTTCCGGCTTCTCGAACCAGTCGTCGGGAAGCTCGATGTCCATGGCGCGCATCTTGATGGCGTCGGTGACGTTTTTGATGGCGCGGCCGGTGAAGCGGGGCTCGGCATCCTTGATCAGGTGCAGATAGGTGCCGATGTCGGCCATCGTTTTCGGCGCGCCGTTCTCCTTCATGTAGCGCTCGTAGACCTTCATCAGCCCGTCTTCTTGCGGCTTCTCGTGCCCCTCATAGGCTTCGGTCACGGCGCGCTGGATTTCCTGCGCGGCGTAGAGATCGTGGTCGCCGAGCGGGATCTTGTGGTTTTTTCCCGCCAGCAGGACAAAAATATCGATGTAGTCGTTGCGGCTCTGCGGCCCGTCGACCAGCCAGCGGGCGCCGGCGCGCTGGCGCAGCGCGTCGTCGACATTTTCGGGATAGTTGGAGAACATGCCGAACGAGCAATTGCCGCGCACCACGGTCGCGGCACCGGCGAAGGCATCCATCAACACGCCGGTGATTTCCTGCTGGCCGGCCGAGGCGCGGTCGTCTGAGCGGCGCGCCGCCACCTGGTCGATGTCGTCGATGGTGCCGAATCCGATGACGCGCGGGTTCAGCACATTGTTGATGAACTGGCGGCAGTTCTGGCCTGATTTGCCCTGATAGGACGAGATCTGGTCGACGCCGAAATTCTCGTAGGCGAAGGGATAGCCGGCGACCTGGCAGTAGCCGTTGACGAGGCCGGCGATCATCTGGATCAGGGTCGTCTTGCCGGTGCCGGGGGCGCCGTCGCCGATGAAGGTGAACAGGAAGCCGCCGAGTTCGACGAACGGATTGAGTTCGCGCTCGAAGTCGTAGGCCATCAGCATCTTGGCGAGCTTGACCGACTGGTATTTGGCGATGTGATTGCCGACGACCTCTTCCGGCTTCTTGAATGTCATCACCAGCGGTTTTGAACGCTTGCCCGGCGCGACGTCGAAACCATCGAGGGTGAAATCGTCGGCATCGATACGGATATGCGCGCTCTCGAACGGGCCGATGCCGTCGAAGCGGCCCTTGCGGGCCAGAAGCCCGTCGATGGCGACGCGGGCGAAGGCACGCGCCCTTGTCATCAGGTCGGCGTCGTCGGACGATCCCGAGATCGCCTTGTCGAGGCCGGCCAGGATCGACTTCACCGCATCCTGCGGCGTGTCGAACAGGAAGTCCGGTTCGGGACTGTCGTTGGGCGCCTCGCCGTCGCTGTCGATCAGCTGGAACAGGTAGGAGGCGAGGCTGAAGGCCGAAATGTAAGCCGAGGCCGACAGAAGCTTCTTGAAGGTAGACGCCTCGTCGCCTTCGAGCGGCGCGCGGGTGTTCTTGGCCTGCAGACTTTCAAGGTCCGAGCCCTCGGCAAAGACGTCCGATATTGCCAGCGCGATCGCCGTGCCGCGCCGGGCGCGAAACAGGAGCGTGTGCTGCGGGATGGTCAGCAGCTGATCATCGGGATGAACGGCGCCGACGGTCTTCGACAGCTCGACCTCGCGCGTGCGGCGCACCGAACCGACCGAGACGGTCGAAACGAAGCGGCGGTTGGTGCCGGCAAGTGCTGTGCCGGAGGAGCTAGACGGGTCCTCCAGCACGACGACACGGGTGATGAAGCTCTGCGCGGTAGCGCGGTGCTTCTCGATGGCGGCTTCCGGGATGGTGGTCAGGCCGGTATCCATGAAGGGTGCTCCGTGGTGTGACGGTCAGACGTCTGAGATGACCTGTCCGTTGGACAGGATGTGAACCTTGTAGCCGGCAAAGATCTTCTGTGCCTCGCCGGCGGCGTAGAGCGCCTGATAGGCCTCGTGCGGGATCAGCGCGTGGTTTTCATAGCTCGACACGCCCTGGCGCGCGGCTTCCAGATCGTCGGTGTTGATGAAGAATTCCTGGGTCGTCTTCTCGCTGGAAAACAGGCCCTTGCGGCCGGGCTTCTCGGCCTTGGAATAGACCTCCTGGATGGTCCAGGTCAGCAGCCAGGCATTTTCGGGCTTGCGCACCTTGGCGAGTACCTCGGTCACCGTCGAATTGTTGTCGGTAATGCCAGCCGAATAGAACGGGCCGAGCACGACGCGGCGCAGCTGCTTGGGGTGCAGCGGCTCGAAATCCTTGTCGAGATTGACCGCGATGGTCGCCGGCGACAGCGTGTAGGCGGAGTTCTTCTCGGTGAAATCGTCGAAACGGTGGGCAAGCTCGGGATTGAGCAGGCCATCGACCGGCAGCGGAATGTCAATCGTCTCGTTCAGCTTGCCGTTTCTATCGACAAGCTGGCGAATCATCGTTTCGGACGAATCCTCCACTGTCACCATGTAGACTAGCGGCAGGTTGGCGCTGCCGTCGAACGTCGCCCAGTGGACGAGATAATAAGGCCGCCCCGTCTTCGGATTGACCGAGACCTTGGCCGTTTGCGCCAAGGTGAACGGGCCGAACGTGTTCTCGCTTTTCACGTCCTCGAGATAAAGCCGCTCGGCTATCGACTTCTGCAGCGCCGCGGGGAATTCCTTGTGGCGCAGGATGAAGTCGGCCATTTCCTCGCGCAACTCGCCGGCGAGCGGAATGTTGGCAAGCCGCGCGTCGGCCTGGCGTCGGTCGTTTTCCAGTTCGAGCAAGTTCTGGAACACCGGAAATCCGCTTTCGGCGCGCGAAATGTGGAATGTGTCCATGAAGCCGAGCCGGTTGCGCCAGCAGGAAAACGACTTGTCGAGCCTGGCGATGTGTTCGGCGACGATCTTGGCGACGATGCCATGCCGGTAGAGCGGCGAGCGATCGTCGCGCATGAACACTTCAAGGCCGCTGAGTGCGGCCGTGATGGCGGAAAAATACCGTGCCGCCGTTTCGTTTTCGGGGGTCATGCCTGTGCGCTCGCGGGCAGTCCTGTCACTCCTAAGACTGCACGTAGTTCGCCGAATTGTGCTTCTTCAGCACCTCGTCGAAGCGGCGGGCAAAGGCATCGTCGGCCAGCTTCTTGCGGCGCTGGATGTCGGCGGTAGCGACCATGTTCTTCTCGTGCATCTCGAGCAGGTCGCCGATGTGCTTTTGCGAAGCAGCACCGATGCCGGCCATGGTTTCCTCGGCGGTGTTGTCGACCTGGCTGCCCAGCGTGTTGATCTTGTGGGCGACGTCCTGCTGGGCGGCGGTCTTCAGCGAATCTTCCAGCGCTTTGTAGAGCACGATGCGCTGCTCGGTATCGATGGTCAGCTTGTTGATCAGCGTCGATTGCGCGGCGATCTGGTTGTTGAGCGAATCGACGAAGGTCTGGAACATCGAGGTGTAACGCTCGAGCGTCTGGCTCTCGGCCAGCAGCTCCTGCTCCTTGGCCTGCTTTTCGTTGTATTCCGTCGCCAGCTTGGAGCGTTCGCCTTCGAGCTGCGTGCGGTCTTTCTGGCTGGTCGAAGCGGCGATCTTGTTTTCGATGTCGAGCAGCATCGGGTTGAGCTCCTCGATGCGCTTCTGCACGGCTTCGAGATTGGTCATGGTGGTCTTGCGGCGCTCGATAACCTGAGACAGGCTGGTTTCCGAGGTCTTGTAGCGTTGGTCGAGAACCTCTTTCTGCGCCTTCAATATGCCGACGATGGTGTCGGATTTGACCAGCAGTTCCTGCAGATTGCCGGCCAGCGACATGTTGCGAACGCGGTCGGTGCGCATGCGCTGCTTGCTCTGGCTGGAGAAGATGCCAATGAATTTTTCCCAGCCGGTGTAGTTCTTCATGCTCTCGAACTCGGCGCCGAAGACGTTGGTGGCGTCCTCCAGCCCGATGATCAGGTCGGCAATGTTGCCTTCCATCACCTTCTGCTGCTTCAGCACATCCTCGATGCGGGCGTTCTCGAGGTTGAAATTTGCGTCGCCGATCTTCTTGTCTGATGTGGCAAGCGTATCAAGCATGGTGCCGGATTGCTCGATCTTGGAGCGCATGTCCTGCACGACCTGCTTGGTCTTGGCAATTTCGGCGTCGAAATTCTGCAATGTCGCCATTGGGGCCTCCCGCTTCGGCATGACGTCGCTGGTCGCGAACAGCGGCGAATATATGTGGGGCATCAGGGGATTGAAAGACGTGAAGATAAGGGCGGCGTGAAAACAAAAAAATTCGTCAGGGTCTTGAAAACCAGTGAAGGCGTGGGCTTAGCGTGATTAGCTTGCCGACCAGCCATAGTTCAGCTGTCATTGAACTTTCATGCTGCAAGGCGAAGGCGCACGGATGCCTTTGTATTGGGCAAACCGCCGAAGCAATCGCGGCCGCGATATGCGAGGAGAAAGCCGGCTTTACAGAGCTGACGAACAGCGGATCAGGGCTTGGGATCGGCCTTCAGATAAGCAATGACGTTGGCGATGTCGTCGTCTTTGGCCAGGCCGGCAAACGCCATCTTGTTGCCGGGCACTTTCAGCTTGGGTGCTCTGAGATACTCGGCGAGATTGGCTTCATCCCAGACCAGGCCGGCGGCGCCGGCACTCTTCATCGCCTCGGAATAGCGGCCAAGAAAACTCTCCGCACTTCCGGCGGTGCGACCAACGACGCCCAGCAGATGCGGACCGACCTTGTCGCGGTCGGTGGCTGCTTCATGGCAGGCCATGCACCGGTTGAAGGCCTTCTTGCCCAGGGCCGGGTCGCCGCCGGCATGGGCCACAAGCGAGCTGGCAAGGAGAAGGATGCTGGCGGACGAAGCGGCTCGAAACATGCTGCCTCCGGAGAGTTCTGGCTGGCGGCCTTATAGTACCGAGGCTTTAACAAACGCTGCATCGCGGCGGGATTGCGGAAGACAGGCCCGCGAGTCAGGCCTGTTGTGCCAGATCGCGGCGCAGGAAATCATTCAGCCGCTCGACCGCCTGGGTCGTCGACAGCGGGTTGCGAAGGATGCCGATTTCGAGGTCCGGCAGCACCGGAAGCCCTTCATTGCCGCCGACGATGCGCAGCGACGGTGGTACGCTGCGCAGGGCGAGGCCAGCCACCGCGAGCCCGGCCTGGACGACGGCGATCAGGCCAAGCAGAGAGGCGCTTGAATAGGTACAGCGATAGGAGCGGTCGGCATCGCCAAGCGCCTGCAGAACATTCATCCTGGCGGCGCAGCCCGGTTCGAACAAGGCGACCGGAAGCGGATCGGTCTCCCAGGCGACATGGTTTGATGAGGCGACCCAGACGAAGCGTTCCAGCCGGATCACCTCAAGCGGCTGCTCCGGCAAGCGGGTGATGATCGCCAGATCCAGCCGCCCCTCCGCCAGCGTCTTCACCAGCGCGGTCGACTGTTCGCAGATCAACTCCACCGTCACCAGGGGATGCTCCGCCGCGAAGCGTGAGAGCACGGGCGGCAGGAGGAAGGCGGCATAATCGTCGGGCACCCCCAAGCGGACGCTGCCTGTTTCCTTAGGCCGGGTGACGCTTGCCCAGGCTTCATCCGACAGTTTCAGCAACCGGCGCGCATAGATCAGGAAATCCTCGCCGATCGCATTGGGAGTGACGGTTCTGGGACCACGCACCAGAAGCTGGTTGCCGACCATCTCCTCCAGCCGCTGCATCTGCATGCTGACCGCCGACTGGCTGCGGCCGACCCTGGGTGCTGCATTGGAAAGGCTGCCGCTCTCGACGACGGCGACAAAGGTTTTCAGCAGATTGAGATCGAGTGGCGCGGCCATGGTGCTATCAGTATATCGAATAGGTCATCACAAATCTATTCGCTTGTTTGAAGGTGGCGCCAGTGACCAGATGGTTGCTGGGATCGCTGGGAAACCACCACATGACGGACGCCTCGACAGCCCGCTTTCCGGCCGCGAGCCTTGCTCTGGCAATGGTGATCGCCGGTACGGTCGGCGCCTTCGCCACGGAATCGGGGCTGCATCCCGTTGCCGTCGTCTTCTGGCGATGTGTGTTCGGCGCGATATTCCTTTTCTTATGGTGCCTGTTGCGCGGCTATCTGCCGGATCGGACGCTGTCGCCGTCTCGGCTTGCCCTTGCAGCACTTGCCGGCGTGTGCATGGTGCTGAGCTGGACGGCCTTCTTCGCCGGCTTCGCCATGACATCGATCGCCACGACGACGATTATCTACCATATCCAGCCGTTCTTCGTGGTCCTGATCGGTGTCGTCTTCCTCAAGGAGCGCATCTCGCTCGACCAACTGCTGTGGATGCTCGGTGCGTTTCTCGGCGTCGTGCTGGCCAGCGGCCTCGTCTTCGCGCACGGCCACGACGATGCCAACTGGGCGCCGGGCATTGCGCTGACGCTGGGCGGCGCAATGCTCTACGCCGTTACAACGATCCTCGCCAAGGGCCTTGGTCAGCAGCGCGCCGAAATTACGGTACTCTGCCAAACACTGGTTGGGGTCGTCATGCTCGCCCCGTTTGCCGGCATCGGCCAACATATTGCGCCTGCGTCATGGGGCTGGCTGCTCGGCATCGGCGTGCTGCACACTGGCATCGCCTACGTGTTGATGAATTCGGCCTTTCCGCGCCTGACGACACCGGTGATCGGCGTCATCACCTTCATCTATCCCGTCGTCGCCATCATCGTCGACTGGGCGATCTATGGGCATCCGCTCGGACCGGCGCAGGCTGCCGGCATGGCGCTGATTGCAGTGGCGACGCTGGGTGTGCGGCTGGGTTGGCGGTTTCCGAAGTGGCGTGTCTCGACCGTATGAGCCCGGTGCAATTCCAAGAAAAGCACATAGCGCTCCCCCTGGGAATTGCTCCAAAAACCAAGAGACAGAGTCAGCCCTTGATAAAGCCGATGAAGTCGTCGGGCGCGGCGCGGCCCATTTCTTCTTCCCAATGACGGCGGCAGAGCGAGACATAGACGTCCTTGCCGATCGCCACCTGCTCGCCCAGGCGCGCCACTTTGCCATCGGGGCCGAGGCGCACGACCATCGTCGCCTTGCGGCCGCAGCGGCAGATTGTACGCACTTCGCGCAAATCGTCGGCGATGGCCAGCAGCGCGCGCGAGCCGGAAAACAGCTTGCCCTGGAAATCGGTGCGCAGGCCGTAGCACATGACCGGGATATTCAGCCGGTCGGCGATGCGGGCGAGCTGCCAGACCTGCTCCTCCTCGAGGAACTGCGCCTCGTCGACGAAGACGCAATGCACTGACGTATGCGCGTGATGATCGGCGACGCGGGTGAACAGATCGTCGCCATCGCGGAACATCTCGGCTTCCGTCTCCAGGCCGATGCGCGACGAGATCAGGCCGGTGTCGCCCTTGCGGTAGTGGCCGGCGACGAACAGCATCGTGCCCATGCCGCGCTCGCGATAATTGTAAGAGGCCTGCAAGAGCATCGTCGTCTTGCCGGCGTTCATAGTCGCGTAGTGGAAGTAAAGCTTGGCCATGCCGCTCTTTTAAGCCGACTTGCCCTGATACGGGGAGGGGCGGTCGCCCGCATTCCCCTGAAAAAGCCCGCCCGTCTTCGAAAAAACCGTCCGGCATGGCAAAAGCGCCTGATGTGTCGCTGATTGGCCAGCCCGCGCCGTTGATCGTGATTGTCTTAATGCTTGAAACCACACCAGAATGGTGTTTGGCTGACGAAACAAGGCGGGCATAGAAACCGTAGCTACGCTTCGCCAAAGAATCACAATGGGAGACTGTCTATGTCGCGTATGAACTCTTTCGTCGCCGGCCTCGGCCTGGCGGCTTTTTTGTCCACCAGCGCTGCCTTTGCCGGCGATCCGGCGAGCTGCAAGGCGGTGCGTCTTTCCGATGTCGGCTGGACCGACATCCAGGCGACGACCGGCGTCGCATCGGTACTGCTCACCGCGCTCGGCTACGAACCGCAGACGATCCAGCTGTCGGTGCCGGTGACCATGGCGTCGCTGAAGAACAAGGATCTTGATGTCTTCCTCGGCAACTGGATGCCGTCGATGACCAACGACATCAAGGACTACACCGCCGACGGTTCGGTCGAGACCATCAGCGAAAACCTCAGTGGCGCCGGCTACGGTATCGTCGTGCCGACCTATGTCGCGGACGCCGGCGTCAAGACGCTGACCGACCTCGGCAAGTTCAAGGACAAGTTCGACGGCAAGATCTACGGCATCGAGGCCGGCAATGATGGTAACCGCATCATCCTCGACATGATCAAGAACCCGAAGGACAATCTCGAAGGCTTCGAGCTGGTCGAATCCTCGGAGGCTGGCATGCTCACGCAGGCCGAGCAGTCGATCAAGAGCAATGAGTGGATCGCGTTCCTCGGTTGGACGCCGCATCCGGTGATGGGTGCCATGAAGATCACCTATCTCGATGGCATGGGCGACAGCGGCTTTGGCGCAGCCACCGTGCATACCAATGTGCGCAAGGGTTACACCACCGAGTGCCCGAATGCCGGCAAATTCATCGCCAACCTGAAGTTCAATCTCGACATGGAAGGCGAGATAATGGACGCGATCCTCAAGGGCGCCGATGCCAATACGGCTGCGACCGACTGGCTCAAGAAGCATCCGGACGCGGTTGCTCCATGGATTGCCGGCGTGACCACTTTCGATGGCGGCGACGCGGCTGCAGCCGTGAAGACTGCGCTCGGAAGCTGAGCAGGTCTTGCGTTCGGCGTGACCGATCAAGAAGGGCAGTCACTTTAGAAGGGGCTGCCCTTTTTCATATCCTGTGACAAGATGACCGTCCGGCAAGGACGGCGACTGTCAAAGAGGGGCAAGATGGATCCGATTTCAAAATTCTTTGTCAGTTACAAGATCCCCATAGGCGAATGGGGCAAAGCGTTCTTCACCTTCCTTACCGACAATTTCAACACCTTCTTCCGCGGTCTCTCCGGCGGTTTGAATTTCCTGCTCGACGGAGTGGTCGACACGCTGCTGCTGGTACCCCCGGTCCTTCTCATCGCGCTGATTGCACTGCTTGCCTATTATCTGCAGCGATCGAGAGGCTTGGCCGTGGCTGTCTTTCTCGGGTTGCTGTTCATCCTTAACCAGAACCTCTGGAAGCAGACGGTAGAGACGCTGGTGCTGGTGGTTGCCGCCGCCGCCGCCTCGATGGCCATCGGTGTGCCACTCGGTATCTGGGCGGCGCACAAGCCGAAGGTCTATCGCGTCATGCTGCCGGTGCTCGATTTGATGCAGACGCTGCCGACCTTCGTCTACCTGATCCCGGTGCTGACGCTGTTCGGCCTCGGCAATGCGCCCGGCCTCATCGTCACGATCATCTTCGTCATCCCGACCGCGGTTCGTCTCACGCATCTCGGCGTCGTCTCGGTGCCGAAGTCGATCGTCGAGGCCGGCGAGGCGTTCGGCGCCACCAAGAGCCAGTTGCTGTGGAAGGTGGAGCTGCCCTCGGCGCTGCCTACCATCATGGCCGGTCTGACGCAGTGCATCATGCTGTCGCTGTCGATGGTGGTGTTTGCCGCACTGATCGGCGCCGGCGGCCTCGGCACCGAAATCAACCGGGCGCTGGGTTCGCGCAAGATCGACCTCGGGCTTGAGGCGGGCCTCGCTATCGTCGTTTTGGCCATCGTGCTCGACCGGATGACCCGCATCGCCGTTGGAGGCAAGAAATGACCGTCGCCGTCGATTTCCGGAACGTCGATATCGTCTTCGGCGCCGACCAGGCCGGATCGCTGAAGATGGTCGACGCCGGAGCCAGCCGCGCCGAGATCCTCGACAAGACCGGCAATGTACTGGGTTGCGCCGGCGCCAGCCTGACCGTGAACGAGGGCGAAATCTCCGTGCTGATGGGTCTCTCCGGTTCGGGCAAGTCGACATTGCTGCGGGCGGTCAACCGGCTCAACGTGGTGTCGCGCGGCCAGGTGCTGGTCAAGGATGGCGACAAGACCGTCGACGTCGTCACCTGCGACGAGGCGACCCTGCGGCGCCTGCGCCAGAAACAGGTGGCGATGGTGTTCCAGCAGTTCGGCCTTTTGCCCTGGCGTACGGTGGAGGAGAATGTCGGTCTCGGCCTCGAACTCGCCGGCGTACCGGAAGCCGAGCGCAAGGAGCGCGTGCAACGCCAGCTCAAGCTGGTCAATCTCGACCAGTGGTCGAAGAAATACGCGCATGAGCTGTCGGGCGGCATGCAGCAGCGCGTCGGCTTGGCGCGGGCCTTCGCCACCGAGGCGCCGATCCTGCTGATGGACGAGCCGTTCTCGGCGCTCGACCCGCTGATCCGCACCAAGCTGCAGGACGAATTGCTGCAACTGCAGGCCGAGTTGAAGAAGACCATCATCTTCGTCAGCCACGACCTCGAGGAGGCGCTGAAGATTGGCTCCCACATCACCATCATGGAGGGTGGGCGCATCGTGCAAACCGGCGCGCCGGAGGACATCGTGCTGCGGCCTGCCAACGACTATGTCCGCGACTTCATCGCCAATGTGAACCCGCTGTCGGTGCTGACCGCCTGGAACGTGATGCGCGACCGTCGCGATCTGGAGCACGGCAAGGACGGCTGGGTGTGGCTCGACCGCCGCAAGACGACGCGCTTCAAGATCGACGATCACGGGCTGGTGGCGGCGGCCGAACGCGACGGCAAGCCGGCGGTGTGGGTGTCGTGCGCCGACGTCGAAGGCCAGCCCGAGGAAGTAGCGCAGGTGTTCTGGGCCAATCCGGGCACCTCGCTGAAAACCGTCATGCTGGCCATGCACCGCTCGCAGACAGCACCCGTGGCGCTGTTCGACGACCAGTCGCGCTTCGTCGGCGCCATCGGCATCCGCGATGTGCTGAGCGCGGTGCTGCGGCGGTAACGCCAAATTCGTGGACGCCGCCGCGGGCAGCGGAGGCTGCTTGAATGCTTTTTATGCCGCCAGCGGCAGGCGCAGTTGCGTCAGCAGGCCACCGCCCGGGTTGTTGGACAGGCGGATCTCGCCACCTGCGGCGCGCGCGATGTTGCGGGCAATGGTCAGGCCGAGGCCCAGACCGCCGGTCTGGCGGTTGCGCGATTGTTCGAGGCGCACGAACGAGCCGAACACGGCGTCGATCTGTGCCTGCGGTATCCCGGGCCCTTCATCGCGGATGGTGAGCAGGATCATGTCTTCCGACCGGCGCAGCGAAAGATGCGCCTTCTTGCCGTAGGTGACCGCGTTCTGCACCAGATTGGTGACGCAGCGCTTGAGCGCGACCGGCCGCGCCATGCAGATCAGCCCGCGCGAACGGGTCTCGTCGTCGAACGACACGTCGTCATAGCCGTCGGCGATCGATTCCACGAGCGACCAGAAATCGATGCGTTCGTTCTTTTCCTCGGTCACTTCGAAGGTGGCGAAGTCGATCACCGAGCTGGCGATGCCCTCGACGTCGGCGAGGTCGTGCGCCAGCGCCTCGCGGACCGCCGATTTGCGCAACAGCTCCAGGCGCAGGCGCATCCTGGTCATCGGCGTGCGCAGATCATGCGCCAATGCCGCCGCCAGATGTTCGCGGTCCTCGACATATTCGCGCAACCTCGCCTGCATGGCGTTGATCGCCTTGGCGGCGGCACGGACCTCGCGGCTGCCGCTCTCGGCGATCGGTGGGCTCTTCAGATCCTTGCCGATCCGGTTCACGGCGGTTTCCATCATCCGGTAGGGCGCCGTCAGCCGGCGCAGCGACCAGATCGACATGATCACCACCAGCCCTGCGATCAGCGAATAAAGCGGCAGGCTGTCGAAGCTCAGGATCGGGCCGACGGGCGTGATCGGTTCGGTGAAGTTCAGCCATTGGCCGTCGGCGAAGCGCAGCGAGGCCGTCAGCTTGTCGCTCTGGGCGAAGTCGGCGGCCAGCACCAGAAGGTCACGCTCGACCTGTCCGATGTCGGGTCCCGGCGCCGTGCCGTCCGCGTCATCGGCCTCGCGCGTCGCCGGATCGCGGCGCACGCGTGCATCGGTGATGCCGAATTTCGACAGCCGGCCGACGAGGATGTCTTCGAGTTCGGCCAGTTCGTCGTCGCCGGCGATCGACGAAGTGACCGCCGGCGTGTCCGAAACGGTGAGCGCGTAAGTGGAGTTGAAGAGGCCGGTCGCCGTCGCCTTGCGCTCGTCCGGACTGGCGTCATGCATGAGCTGAACCAGCGAGAAGGCACGGTCGTTGAGCCGGTAGAGGTCGACGACGCCGTTGGCGGCGGCGCGGTCGCGCGACACGATATAGAGGGTCGCGACCTGGCTGATCAGCAGGCCGGCAATGACGATCAGCAGCACCCAGACAGGCAAGGTCTGCGGCAGGAAACGTCTCATTCGGAGGTCGTCTCGGGCAGGAACTGGTAGCCGCCGCTGCGTACGGTCAGGATCAGCTTGGGCGTCTTCGGGTCATCCTCCATCTTGCGTCGCAGCCGGCTGACCAGGATGTCGATGCTGCGGTCGAAGGAATAGTCGCTGTCGCCGCCGGACAGCTCGATGAGCTGGTCGCGGGTCAGCACGCGCTGCGCGCTCTTGACGAAGGTCTGCAGCAGATTGAATTCGGCCATGGTCAGTTCGACCCTGACATCGTCGGGTGCGATCAGCCGGCGCCGAGCACAATCCATCGTCCAGCCGGCGAAGCGGTAGATCTGCTTGGTGGTGGCGCGCTTCGGCTCGGCGGCGCCATTGCGCCTGAGCACGGCGCGGATACGCGCCAAAAGCTCGCGCGGGTCGAAGGGTTTGGGCACATAGTCGTCGGCGCCCATTTCCAGGCCGACGACGCGGTCGGTCGTCTCGGTGACGGCGGTCAGCATGATGATCGGCGTCGAATACTGGGCGCGCAGGTCGCGGCACAGCTCCAGCCCGCTCTTGCCGGGCAGCATCACGTCGAGGACGATGAGGTCCACCTGGACGCGCCGCAGGATGGTCTCCATCTCGATGCCGTCGGCGGCAACCGAGGTGTGCAGGCCCCGCTTCTGGAAGAATTCCTGCAGCAGGTCGCGGATACCCTTGTCGTCGTCGACGATCAGTATGTGTGCGTCGGATTTCACAGCAGCCCTGTCATTGTTGCCAAGCCCTTCTGTCTTTGATTGCCAAGCCCTTCTGTCGCAACCCACACGATAGAATTCAGGCCATATGTTGGCCAGTGGCTATGACGGGTTCACACCGGCTTTCTCAGACACAATCCAGAAACAAAATTCTACAGTTCAGAAAAACTCCTGAAAAATTTCAAGGGCATAACTGATCTCGTGGCGGTCAGGTCATCGGCTGCGACGCTAGTCTCCGGGTTTACGGATAAACCGATGCCAAGGTTGTCGATCAGTTTGTTGGGTGCGTTGCTGGGCTTCTGCCTGGTCACTGCCGCTGTCGGACAATCGGACGCAAAGGTGACGCTCACAACCCGGAGCGAACGGTGCGCCAATCTTAGCCACCAATTTGATGAAGCCCTCGAAACCCATGCCACGGCAACGCAGGTCACCGCGGCAAAGGCACTTCAGAGAAAGGGCAACCGGTACTGCGCCGCCAAGAAACAGGCGCAGGGCATCCGGATGCTCGCCAGTGCTTTGAAGCTGCTTGGAGTGACGCCGAACGACCCGGTTCAGTAACACTCCGAAACTTGACCCGCATAAAAAGGAAACGAAGCCATGAAAAAGTCCATCCTCTCCGCAACCGGTCTCGCCGTCGCTCTCGCCTTCGCGATGCCGGCTCTCGGCAACGCCGCCGCCACCACGACCGCTGCTCCGGCTGCTTCGACGACCACTGCTCCGGCGACTGCCGCTCCGGCCAAGGCTGCTCCGAAGAAGGTCGTCAAGAAGACCGTCAAGAAGCACAAGAAGGCTGCCGAGAAGGCCGTCAAGAAGGACGCCCCCAAGACGTAATAAGGTCCGGCACAAAATGCCGGTCTGTTGACCAAGGCCGCTCCAGCTGGTTTCGGCTGGAGCGGCCTTCTTCCTGTCCGAACCGCTGAAGCCCTGACATTGGCGATGAAGCGGGTCGATGGTTCAACCGATCTTTGGCGAAGTCTGGCACCGGCAGCTTCCGCCTCGACTGACACTTAACCCGTTTGCAACGCCGGCCGTGTAGGACAATCCGCATGAAGAAGCGGCTTTCGTCCATTTTGCGCTCGATGGTGATCGGCGGCCTGGTTGCCACCGGCGTCGCCAGGGTGCTGATCCTGTTCACCGCCAGCCCGGTGCCCGATCCGGCCAGCGGACGCACCGAGCCTTCGCTATTCGCGCCGGCGATTTCCACCAACTGGGACTACATCACGCCGGCACAGACCTGGCTGCTGGTCGTGCTGACCGGCGCGACGCTGATCTGCGTCGCCGCATGGCCGATCGCGACCTGGCTGGAACGCCGGGCGGATGCCGGTGGAAACCGCTTTCGGTCCGATATGCCGTCGGCCACGGCCGCTCGGCAGATTCCGAGCCGCCGCATGTTCGGCCGTCAGGACCGTTGAACGGCAACCGACACTTTCCCACATAGTTGCGAATGGCCGCGCCCGCGGACATCGGCTTTGCGCGTCGCTCGAAATAGACGGCCGCTTTCGCTGGTGCCAGAATGGCGGCAAGGTTGCTACGCCAGAGCAATTCACCGTTTCGCGGAAACGGCGAACTGTTCTGATCTTTTGTCTTGACGCAATTCCGGGCGGAAAACCGTTTTACACTTTTCCTGGAATTGCTCTAACGGTCGGTTCCGATGCCTGAAATCACCACAAAACCGCGCGTCCAGGTCAAGCCGCAGGTCGAACGGCCAAAGCTCTACAAGGTCATCCTCATCAATGACGATTTCACGCCGCGCGAATTCGTGGTGACGGTGCTGAAGGGCGAGTTCAAGCTCAGCGAAGACCAGGCGCACCGGGTGATGATCACCGCGCATCGGCGTGGCGTCTGCGTCGTCGCCGTGTTCACCAGGGATGTCGCCGAGACCAAGGCGACGCGTGCCACCGATGCCGGCAAGGCCAAGGGCTATCCGCTGATGTTCACGACGGAGCCGGAAGAGTAGCCCTACCGTCCTTCGCGGTACCACATCGAACCCATTGCCAGAAGCAGCAGGCCGAGGCCGAGGAAGCCGCCGAACAGCGGCACGCGCGAGACGGCCTTGAGCACGCTGTCGTCCGTGGTGCGCAGTCCGATCCAGTCGTTGCCGGACGCGGCACCAGCCGAGCGCACCGGCACGATGGAGGGCAGCGTCACGTCGCTGCCAAGGGCTGTGGACGACGCCAGCCGGCGCACGCTGCCGCCGGTGGCTTCTGCCGGCGCCTTCAGCCGGCTTTCGGTGGAAATGACGTCGGCGAATTCCGGTGCGTTGACCGGCCCGACATGGGCGAGCGCGGTCAGGTCGCCATTGGCGACCTGATAGAGGCCGATCTCGCTGGTCTCGACGCTGCCGAGGAAGACGCCGGGCTCGGATTTCTCGAGCTTGACGGTCAAGGTCTTGCCGGACGGGGTGATGATCTGCGCGGGGCCGGGATCGTCGGCCATCGTCTGGCGGCGGATTTCCAGCACCATGCCGCGGCCGTCGGCGGTCAGCCGCTCTTCCTCGAGTTCAGGCTCCTTCATCAGCCAGTGGGCGATGCGCCGGTAGAGCTGGACATGCGGGCCGCCGCCCTCGAAGCCGCGCGCCCACAGCCAGCCCTGATCGGACAGCAGCATGCCGACGCGGCCTTCGCCCTTGCGGTCGAGCAACAGCAGCGGCCGGTTGTCGGCGCCCTTCATCACCACTGCGCCTTCGGGATTCTGCACGCCGATGGTGCGGAACCAGCGGCTCCAGTGCGGCGGCTCGGTAGCAGAGCCATCCAGCCCACGCGTCACCGGATGGCGCTGGCCGAGTTCGGTGAGGCGCGGATAGAAGGCCTTGTCGACCACCTCGCCGGTCGGCATCGCCGGCAGGGCGGACATCAGCGGCGTGCGCGCGATCGAGCTTTCGCCGGCATATTCGGGGCCGGCCGCGATCAGCAGCGCGCCGCCCTTTTCGACATATTCGGAGATGTAGTCGTAATAGAGGATCGGCAGCACGTCGCGGTGCTGGTAGCGGTCGAAAATGATGAGGTCGAAATCCTTGATCTTCTCGACGAACAGCTCGCGGGTCGGGAAGGCGATAAGCGACAATTCGTTGATCGGCGTGCCGTCCTGCTTTTCCGGCGGCCGCAGAATGGTGAAGTGGACGAGATCGACCGAGGCATCGGATTTCAGCAGATTGCGCCAGGTGCGCTCGCCGGCATGCGGCTCGCCGGAGACGAGCAGGACGCGCAGGTTCTCGCGGATGCCGTCGATCAGCGCGATGGCGCGGTTGTTGGTGTCGGTCAGTTCGCCCGGTTCGCGGTCGATGGCGAGTTCGACGATGTTGCGCCCGGCACCCGGAATGGTCACCTGCAGCGGCATCGCCTGGCCAACGGTGGCGTGCTCGACCGCGACCTGTTCGCCATTGACCGAGACGCGCACATCGACCGGGCCGGTCTCGTTTTCGGTCGAGATGACGCGGTAGGTCATGTCGAGCGGCTTGCCGACAAGGCCGAAGCGCGGCGCGTTCTCGAAGCGGATGCGGCGGTCCTTTTCGTGGTCGTTGCCGGTGATCAGGGCATGCAGCGGGGCGTTGAAATCGGGCGCGCCCGGGGGGGCGTCATGGACCTCGCCGTCGGTGATCATGATGGCGCCGCCGATGCGTGACGGCGGCACGTCGCGGAAGGCGCCTTCCAGCGCACCGAACAGCCGTGTCTCGGTGCGCTCCTCGGCGGCCTCGGATTTACCCGCCTCGACGAGGCGCACGTCGAACTGCTTGAAGCGGCCAAGCCGCTGCTGCAGCCCCGCCAGCGCTTCGTCGGTCTGTTTGGTGCGGTCGCCGATATCCTGGCTCTGGCTGCGGTCGACAATGAGAGCAACGACGCTTTTCAGCGGCTCACGCTCCTCGTTGAGGAACACCGGGTTGAACAAAGCGGCGGCGAGCGCCAGAAGGGCGATGAAGCGGAAGACCGAACCGCGCTGGCGAAACCACAGGCCGACCAGCGCAAGCAGCGCCAGCGGCACCAGCGCCAAGGCCAGCAGTGGCCAGGAGATCAGCGGTTCGAAGGAGATCGACCAATTCATTCCTTACCCTCCCATCTGGGAGGGTCGATCCGCGGAGGTGCAATAAAAGACATCATCTTACTGCCCCAGCCGTTCGAGCAGTATGGGCACGTGCACCTGGTCGGATTTGTAGTTGCCGGTCAGCATGTACATCATGATGTTGACGCCGGCGCGCAGCGCGTAAATGCGCTGCATCGGGTCTGCCGGCACGGTCGGAAGCAGCGGATCGCCGTTCTCGTCGACCGCCCAGGCGCCGGCGAAATCATTGGCGGTGATCATGATCGGCGAGACGCCATCGCCGGTACGCACCGGCCGGTTCTCGGCGTTGCTGGCGTCGAGCGAGGCCTCGACCCAGAGCGGGCTGCCGGCGAAGCGGCCGGGGAATTCGGGCAGGATGAAGAAGGATTTGGTCAGCACGTGGTCGGACGGTACCGGTTCCAGCGGCGGCACGTTGAGGTTGCCGAGGATGTCGCGCAGCCGCTCCGTCGCTGGGCTGGTCGAATCGGCGCCGATGCCGTTGGCGAACTGGTCGCGGGTGTCGAACAGCACCGTGCCGCCCTGCTGCATATAGGCGTCGATGCGGGCGATGGCGGCCTGGCTGGGCATCGGGGCGGCCGGATCGATCGGCCAGTAGATCAGCGGATAGAACGACAGCTCGTCCCTCGATATGTCGACGCCGGCCGGCTCGCCCGGTTCTAGTGCCGTCTTTTCGACCAGGAAGCGGGTCAGGCCCTCGAGCCCGGCGCGGCTGATCGAATCGTCACCCGGCACGCCGGTCAGCACATAGGCGATGCGGGTCTTCGAAATCGCCTCGATGGCCACCTCGTCTCCCGGCGTGGCGTCGTCGGCGCGGGCAAGGTCGGCATGACCGAACAGGCTACCCAGCGCAATAAGGACCGCGGCGGTGGTTGCCACGGCACCGGCGCGACGCGGCCGGCGTGAAAACAGGCCGCCCATCCAGAACACCGCCAGCGTATCAAGCAGCATCAGCACCAGGGCGGCCGCGACCAGCGCGCCTTTCAAATTGCGCGATTCGTCAAAGGCATACTGGATCGAGGTGATGGGAACAGTGATTTGCGGGCGCGCCAGCGGAGCCAGCGTGCTGTCGGCTTCAAGCAGATTATGGGCAAATACACCTGTCTCGGAACCATAGAGACCGGGCGGGTTTTCAAAAGTCACCGGCAGCGCGCCGGCGCCCGGTACAAGCGGCCGCGCGTCCGGCGTCGGCGGCACCAGCGAGCCGTCGGCTGCAATCATGCGATAGGGCGCCAGCGACGCCGCGGCGGCTTCGGCATTGGCGATGGCCGCGCCCTGGTTGCGCGACAGCTGCACGATGCGGCGCAGCATCTCGACGAAGCTGCCAGAGATCGGCAGGTTCGACCAGGTTGCCTCAGGGGTGACGTGGAACAGCACCAGCGTGCCCTTGCCTTTCTTCAGTCCGGTGACCAACGGCGTGCCGTCGGCAAGGGCCGCCCAGGTGCGCTCGACGATATCGGGTGTCGGCTCGGCCAGCACCTGCCTGCTGACGGTGACCTCGGTCGGGGGCGCCAGATCGGCGAACGGGCCGGCCTTGGGGAATTCGGTGACAGGCTGCGGCGACGTCCATGATAGCGCGCCGCCGAGCGAACGCTCGCCGGTGCGAAGGCGGACCGGCAGCAGATCGTCGTCATCGCCCGCAGTAGCCAGCCGCGAACCGGCGAAACGCACCAGCGTGCCGCCATTGTCGACCCAATCGACAAGCCTCTGCCGGACTTGTCCGGGAATGGTGCCGATATCTGCCATGACGATCATCGCGGGCTTCTGGTCGAGGATCTGCGGGATGGCGTCGGCAAGATCGGCGCTGGAGGGTTCGACCAGATCGGCGAATGGCTGCAGCGCCCGCCTGATGTAGTAGAGCGGCGACAAAAGCGGCTGTGCCTGGTCGGCCTCGGCCTGCGACAATAGACCGACGCGCCGCCGCTTGGAGCTTTCGTCGAGCACGCGGACCGCACCGGCCTGCCGCTCGCCGTCGAGCGCGATGGATGCGAAGTCGTTGCGCAGCTCGAACGGCACCGCCATGGTGCCGGTGGCGGTGGTTTCGCCAGGCGAAAAGGTCAGCGTAGCATCGGCGATGCGGCGGCCCTTGTCATCGAAGGCGCCGGCGGTGACCTGAGCCGGGGCAGGGTCGCCCGGCGCGCGGATGGCGGTCAGTGCAAAGCCGTCGACCTGGTTGTCGGCGGTGGTCAGGCCGGTCAGCGACAGCCTGTCTGCGGTTGCCCAGACGACACGGGTGGCATTTTTCGACAAAAGTGTGTTGAAGGCGGCTTCATCGCCTTTTGCCGCCAGGCCGTCGGCAAGCACGGCGACACTGGCCCCGGGCAAGGTCTCCAGCACGCCGGCGACGCGGGCATAGACGGCGGGCCGGTCGGTCGGGATCGGCCGCGGCTTGGCGGCGCGCAGCCGGTCAAGGGCGGTGGCGGCATCGAACGGCCCGATCTCGGCATTGGCCTTTTCGGCGGTGAAGGCGATGACGACCGGCACGCCGTTGGAGCCGGCGTCGTTGATCAGCCGCTCGGCGGTGGCGACGCGTTTGCCCCAGTCGGCGGCACTTGCCCAGTCATTGTCGATGACGAGCGCAAGCGCTGCACCCTCGGCCGGCAGCTTTTCGCGCGGATTGAAGACCGGGTCGGCCAATGCGGCGACGATGAGGGCCGCCATCAAGAGCCTGAGCAGCGTCAGCCACCACGGACTCTGCTGCGGCGTCTCCTCGCGCTTCAGCACGCGGGCCAGGATCTTCAGCGGCGGGAAGATTTCGGTCTGCGGCTTGGGCGGCGTCAGCCTGAGCAGCCACCAGATCACCGGCAGTGCCAGGAGGCCCCACAGCACCATGGGGGCGCCAAAGGAAAGCGGCAGCCAACTCATGCGACAGCCTTTCCTGGCCGATCGCCACCGGCGATCGTGCCGGCACGACCGTCAGCGGTCGGCCTGACCGAGGGGCCATCAGTGGTCATCGCCATGTGCAGCCGCACCAGCGCGTCGGAAGCCAGCCGATCGGTGTGGTTGACGGTAAAGCTCCAGCCAAGCCGTTTGCACCAGGCTGCCAGTTCGTGGCGTCGGGCGGCGTAGAGCAGGCGATACTCATCCCCCAGCATTTCGGCGCGGCCGGCGGTCAGCTTGTCGCCGGTCTCGGGATCGGTGAACTCGGTTCGGCCAGCATAGGGGAAGGTCTCCTCGGCCGGGTCGGCGACCTCGATCAGGTGGGCACGTACGCCGTGGCGGGCCAGCACGTCGAGCCAGGCCATCGTCTCTTCGACGGGATCGAGGAAATCGCTGACGATGACGATGTCGCAGAAGCGCCTGATATCGGACAAATCGGGTTTTGCCGGCAAATCGCCGGCATGCATCAACTGGGCGGCGATGCGTTCGGCGCCGTTGCGGGCGGTGAACGGATCGGTGAGGCCCGGCCAGGCGATGCGCTCGCCGCTGCGCGACAACAGCTCGGCCATGGCCAGCGCCAGCACCAGCGCGCGCGATTGCTTGGAAACGCTGGCGCCGGTCGATTTGTAGAGCATCGACGGCGAGGGGTCGGCCCACAGCCAAACGGTATGGGCGGCTTCCCATTCGCGGTCGCGCACATAGGTGTGGTCGTCGCGGGCCGAGCGGCGCCAGTCGATGCGCGAGGAATCGCCCTCGACATAGGGCCGGAACTGCCAGAAATTCTCACCGATGCCGCGTTTGCGGCGGCCATGCCAGCCGGCGATCACGGTGTTGACGATGCGCCGCGCCTCAACCAGCAGGTCTGGCACAAGCGAGGCCCGCAACCGGCCACGGGCGAGCGCGTCACGCGTCGCTGCCGGAGCCTGGACCTCGCCGATGCGCGGCATCAAATCCCTTTCACGAGTTTCGCCACCACGTCACGCACGCTGGTGCCTTCGGCGCGGGCGGCGAAGGTCAGCGCCATGCGATGCTGCAGCACCGGCTCGGCCAGCGCACGCACGTCGTCGACCGAGGGCGCCAGCCGTCCGTCGTAAAGCGCGCGCGCCCTTGTGCACAGCATCAGCGCCTGGCTGGCGCGAGGGCCGGGGCCCCACGCGACGTTCTTGTCGGTTTCGGCGTTGCCTTGGCCGGGACGCGCCGAGCGCACCAGCGTCAGGATCGCTTCGACGACGCTTTCCGGCACCGGCATGCGGCGGATCAGCGTCTGGATCTCCTTCAGCCGCACCGGCTGCAGCACGTTTTGCGCTTTCGCGTCCTCGATGCCGGTGGTTTCCAGAAGGATGCGGCGCTCTGCCTCGATTTCGGGATAGAGGATATCCACCTGCATCAGGAAGCGGTCAAGCTGGGCCTCGGGCAACGGATAGGTGCCTTCCTGCTCCAGCGGGTTCTGGGTTGCCAGCACATGGAAGGGGGCCGGCAGGTCATGGCGGGCGCCGGCAATGGTGACGTGGTATTCCTGCATGGCCTGCAGCAGCGCCGACTGGGTGCGCGGCGAGGCGCGGTTGATCTCGTCGGCCATCAGCAACTGGGCGAAGATCGGCCCGGGAATGAAGCGGAAGGAGCGTTTGCCGGTCTCGTCCTGCTCCATCACTTCGGAGCCGAGGATATCGGACGGCATCAGGTCCGGCGTGAACTGGATGCGACGCGAATCGAGGCCGAGCACGATGCCAAGTGTTTCGACCAGCTTGGTCTTGGCGAGGCCCGGCACGCCGACCAAAAGCGCATGTCCACCGGCCAGCAGCGCCACCAGCGTACGCTCGACGACGCTTTCCTGTCCGAAGATGACCCGGCCGACCCCGTCGCGGATCCGGGAGATGTCGGCAAGCGCCTTTTCGGCCTCGGCGATCATGTCCTTTTCGCTGATCGGGCTTTCCTTGACCATCACGCTCATGCCGCATCGATCCTTGTGGTTGGAATACCATGGCTGGAACAACGGCTGCACCATACCATAAGTTGCCGCGATTCGGCCTCGCGTGGCGCCTATGTCGAAACTTAAATCACAGACTTAGGCTGACAAGCGGAACAACAGTGACTATTTCGTGACCATGACGGGACCCTTGGGACATCGTGAAGAAAGCCTGACTGATGCCACCGAGGCGCGTGGTCTCGAGGCGCTGATCTCGCGCGCCGCCCGTGCCGGCAAGGGCGCGGCACCCGTCGAACGCTGGAATCCCGACTTCTGCGGCGATCTCGACATGGAGATCAAGGCCGACGGCACTTGGTTCTATCTGGGCACGCCGATCGGGCGCATGCCGCTGGTGCAGCTGTTTTCCTCGGTGCTGCGCAAGGACGCCGATGGCAGGACCTATCTGGTGACACCCGTGGAAAAGGTCGGCATCCGCGTCGCCGATGCGCCGTTCATCGCCGTCGAGATGGACGTTGCGGGTAGCGGCGAAGCGCAGACTATCACCTTCCGCACCAATGTCGGCGATGTCGTCGAGGCCGGGCCGGAGCGCCCGCTGCGCTTTGTCGACGAGAACGAGACCGGCGGGCTGAAGCCCTATGTGCTGGTGCGCGGCCGGCTGGAGGCGCTGGTGGCGCGGCCGGTGATGTATGAACTGGTCGGGCATGGCGAGGAGATCGAGATCGGCGGCAAGACGATGTTCGCGGTGCGCTCCAAGGGCGCCGTGTTCCCGATCATGCCGGCGGACCAGTTGAAGCGGCTGAGTGTGTGATGGACCAGGTGACGCCGGCGCCGTTTTCATCCGCGGATTTTCGCGCGCGCTTTGCCGTGCAGCCCGATGCGCATGCAGGCGACGATTATGGCGATCATCGCTTCAACCCCGGCCATCCGCGCCTCAATCAGGGCATGGCGCTGCGCAATGCCGCGGTGCTGATCCCGGTGGTCGATCATGAGGGCGATGCGACGGTTCTCCTGACCAAACGGGCCGAAAAGCTGCGCAGCCATTCGGGGCAGGTGGCATTTCCGGGCGGCACAATCGATCCGACCGATCCGAGCCCTGAGGCTGCGGCGCTGCGCGAGACCTTCGAGGAGATCGGGCTTGGCCGAGACCGCATCGAGATCATCGGCCGCATGCCCGACTATGTGGCCGGCAGCGGCTACCGCATCGCGCCGGTGCTGGGCATCGTGCTGCCCGGTTTCCAACTGACGCTCAACGCCGACGAGGTCGACGCCGCTTTCGAAGTGCCCCTGCGCTTCTTGATGGACCCGGCCAACCACAAGCGCGACAGCCGTATGTGGAACGATCTCGAATGGTTCTTCTACGACATGCCTTACGGCGAACGGCGCATCTGGGGCGTCACCGCCGGCATCATCCGTACCCTCTATGAAAGGCTTTATGCGTGAGTGTCTCGATCGCGGAAAGGGCCGACTGGCTCGGCGACAAGCATCTGCAGCGCCTGCTGTTCGCACTGGCCGAAGGCGGTGAAGAGGCGCGAGTCGCAGGCGGCGCGGTGCGCAACACGCTGATGGGCCAGCCGGTCGCCGACATCGACATCGCCACCACCTGCCTGCCAGAGGAAACCCTCCGCCGCGCCGAAGCGGAAGGGTTCAAGGCGGTGCCAACCGGCATCGAGCATGGGACAATCACCGTGGTTGCCGGCGGAAAACCTTATGAAATCACGACCTTGCGCGCTGATATCGAGACCGACGGGCGGCGCGCGAAAGTGTCGTTCGGGCGCGACTGGAAGCTCGATGCCGAGCGGCGCGACTTCACCATCAACGCGCTCTATGCCGGGGCCGATGGCAAGGTGGTCGACCTGGTCGGCGGCATTGCCGACATCGAGGCACGCCGCCTGCGCTTCATCGGCGACCCGGAAGCGCGCATTCGCGAAGACTACCTGCGCATCCTGCGCTTCTTCCGCTTCTTCGCCTGGTACGGCGACGGGCGGCCGGACGCCGAAGGGCTGAAAGCCTGTGCCCGGCTTAAGGAAGGGCTGGCCCAGCTTTCGTCCGAGCGAATCTGGTCGGAACTGAAGAAACTTTTGTCGGCGCCCGATCCGTCACGGGCGCTGCTCTGGATGCGGCAGGCAGGTGTCTTGACCGCAGCGCTGCCGGAAAGCGAGAAATGGGGCATCGATGCCATCCATGGGTTGGCCAAGGCCGGGAAGGATCTGGGCTGGGCACCCGACCCGCTGCTCAGACTGGAAGCGATCGTGCCGCCCGATGCCGCGCGCATGAAGACGCTTGCCGAGCGGCTCAAATTTTCGACCGCTGAAGCGGATCGCCTGCGCCACTGGGCGCTTGCCACCGCCGTCGAGCCGAAGACGACCGAGGGCGAACTGGCGAAAAGGCTCTATCGCGGTGACCGGCAGGGGTTTGTCGACCGTCTGCGGCTGTCGCTTGCGGCAGCCAGGGTGCGCGCCGTCGAGGACAATGAGGCGCTGCTCGAAGCCGGTGGCTTTTCGCGCCTGCTCGCCTTCGCCATCAAATGGGAAAAGCCGTTGTTTCCACTGAAAGGTGCCGATCTCACGGCGCTCGGCGCAACTCCAGGACCGAAACTCGGCGAAATCCTAAGGAATCTCGAGGCGGAATGGGTCGAAGCCGGGTTTGCCCCTGATCGCGACGCGCTCCTCAAGCGCGCCGCCGAAGCCTTGAAGGCCGGGTAGATCAGGCCGCGTCGCGGGTCTTTTCGATGCGCGAGCGGATCGCCTCGATCATCGTCTCGCGGATCACCGTCTCACCATGCGTCTCGCGCATGTGCTCGACGGCACGGCGCATGACCTCGGCCTCCTCGTCGGCACGCGTGTGCCAGTCACAGCCGGGCACGAGCGACCCGCAGTGAAATTCCTTCATGAGATTTCTCCTTTTCCTCCGTGGAGCCCGAGGCTCCGGCACTTTTTTGGCTGACGGTCCAAATCCGAGATCGGATACTGGGGCCGCGAGCGGGAGAAGCATAACACAGGTAGAGTGGCATTGGTTGCAGTCAACGGCGAAAAGGCGGAGCAGGCGCTGCTCCGCCCTCTTACGCTACCCCCAAACAGGACCGGATATCGTCTCATCCTGCTCTGGCGGGCAAGCCATCATTTTGCGACCTTGACGGCCTCGGCGACCTTGTTCTTGCCCTTCATATCCCATGAGACGCGGACCTTTTCACCGACCGTCAGGCCAGGATCCTTGAAGGTTTTGGGAAGCGTAAAAGACGATCCATCATCGAGGACCAGGCTCATGGCCGTCGTGTCAAAGGTCTTGATCGTTCCGGTGGTGTGCTTGACGGCGGCGAATGCCACTGAACCGGAAGCGAGAAGGGCAGCGGCGGCAGCCGAAACAATGATCTTGCGCATTGCGAAGTACTCCTGGAAAGGCGGGTATCTTTTGACGAAGATGTCCCGCATCGTCTTGGGCCGTCCGGTCGCGTCGGGTCGCGGCTCGCTTTGTCTTGACGCAATTCCGGTCGGAAAGCCGTTTCGCACTTTCCTGGAATTGCGCGCAGGCGAGCCGCCGGCGCTTCCCGACCCGGCGCCACAAATAGACCAGTCTTTTCAACAGCCTATTAGACGAAAAAGAAATTTTTCGCCGCACCGTGTGCCACATTCCATGCCCATTTCGAGCGAATGGGACATCAATGCGGCTCACGCCGGGCTCACCATTTTGTTACGGCCAGCGGACCTCGGGCGGCAGGCTGGAGAGAATGGACGCGACATTGCCGCCGGTCTTCAGTCCGAAGATGGTGCCGCGATCGTGAAGCAGATTGAATTCGACATAGCGGCCGCGGCGGATGAGCTGTTCGTCACGGTCGCCATCGGTCCAGTTCTCGTTGAAGTTGGCGCGCACCAGGTGGCCATAGACGACGAGAAAAGAGCGGCCGACATCCTGGACGAAGTTGAAATCGGCATTCCAGCCGCCTTTGTCGTCACCCGAATGCAGCCAGTCGAAGAAGATGCCGCCGGTGCCGCGCGGCTCGTTGCGGTGCGACAGATAGAAGTACTCGTCGCACCAGGCCTTGAATTTCGGGTAATCGGCGACCGCGGCATTCTTCTCGCAAGCGAATTGCATGGCGCGGTGGAAGGCGACGGTATCAGGGTCGTCCTGGGTGCGGCGGCGATCGAGCACCGGTGTCAGATCGGCGCCGCCGCCGAACCATTGGCGAGATGTGACCACCATGCGCGTGTTCATGTGCACGGCCGGAACGTTTGGGTTCCAGGGATGCGCGATCAGCGAAATGCCAGATGCCCAAAAGCGCGGGTCTTCCTCGGCGCCCGGCATCTGCTTCCTGAATTCGGGTGAGAACTCGCCGTGGACGGTCGAAGTGTGGACGCCGACCTTTTCGAAGACGCGGCCGTGCATCATCGACATGGTGCCGCCGCCGCCGCGCCCCTCGTCACGTTCCCATGGCGTCTTTTCGAAGCGGCCGGGCGACCACGAGGCCAGCGGCCCGCCAAGATCCTGCTCGATCTGCTCGAAGGTGGCGCAGATGCGTTCGCGCAGCGCCTCGAACCACAGCCTTGCCTTCATCTTCTTCTGTTCGATGTCGGCGGGCAGGCCTGCCGGTATTTCTGGTCGTTCCAAGTGCCGTCTCCGGTTGGGGCGGCGAGTCCCACAAATGACTCGTCTTTTGCCGGCGCGATCCCTAATCTCTTAAGGGCAAGGGTCAAGTCACTTTGGTTTTGCGCATGATCCTTTCCGAAACTCGATTCCGATTTCGGGGTCATGCGCCAGGTGCAAGGAGTTGTTTCGTGCGCACCCCGGCAAGACCGCCGCTGGATGGCCTGAAGAAAAGGCTCGACCAAAGCCGTGCCGAGCGTGTTCGTATGCCGCGCGACGGTTTCCTGCGCGAGACCTTCGTGCTGCCGCGCTCCGATGCGCGGCTCAAGGCCAAGGAATGGTTCGAGCGCTTTCCCAAGCAGGCCTACTGGACCGAGATCGAAAGCTGGTTCGAGCGGCCGGGCGACTTGATTGAGTTCACCATCAGGCGCTTGCCTGCGGCTGACTAGGATGTCCTCGAGAGAGGCGGAGCAACCAGCCTTCTTGCCCCTGTCCCCTCGCGCGCCAGCCGGTCGCCCTTGTTACGCAGCGGGCATTTGTCGATCGACATGCAGCCGCAGCCGATGCAGTCGGTCAGCCCGTCGCGCAGTTTCTTCAACTGGGCGATCTTGTGATCGAGCCCGTCGCGCCAGGCGGTCGACAAAAGGTTCCAGTCATCGCGCGTCGGCGTGCGGCCTTCTGGCAGCGATGCCAGGGCTTCACCGATCTCGGCCAGCGAAATGCCGACCTCCTGCGCCACCTTGATGATCGCCACGCGCCGCAGCACGTCACGGCCGTAGCGGCGCTGATTTCCCGCCGTGCGGTGGCTGCGGATCAGGCCGCGGGCCTCATAGAAATGCAATGCCGACACCGCCACACCGCTGCGCATGGCGACCTGGCCGACCGTTAATTCCGTTATCGGTGCCATCTCTGTTTTTCGTCCCGATTTTTCCGCTTGACCTCAAGTTAAGTTGAGCTTGTAGCGAAGAAACCCAGGATCTGCAAACGAAGGAGAAGGCGATGTGCGCCTGGGTCAAGATGACGGGAGACGGGCTTGCCGGCGAACCCCTATCCCAGTTGCCGGATGGCTTCGCCCGCCACCATGGCGACGGAAAGCGCGACATTGATGCTGCGCGCCGCGCCCTGCATGGGGATGGTCAGCCGCGCATCCGCCGCCTGATGAACAGGATCCGGAACGCCTGCGGATTCGCGGCCGAACAGGAGGATGTCGCCATCGGCGAAGGTGAAGCTGGTGTAAGCGGTCGTGGCTTTGGTCGACAGCAGCACCAGCCGGTGCGCGCCGGCTTTGCGCCAGTCCTCGAAGGCGTGCCAGTCGACATGCCGGATCAAAGCAGCCATTTCGAGGTAGTCCATGCCGGCTCGCTTGAGCGCTTTGTCGGAGAGCGGAAAGCCGGCCGGTTCAATGATATCTACGCCGAGCCCGAGGCAAGCGGCGAAGCGCAGGATTGTCCCGGTGTTGCCGGCGATATCCGGCTGGTAGAGCGCGATGCGGAGACGACAGTTCATTTCCGCGTCTTTCTAATAAGTGGCAAATCGGCCACAGCGGGCTCGCGGTTTTGGAAATTGCTGGACCTGCGGGTGGCCATTTTCTGCGAAGTCGGGTATGTCAGCTCCATTGTCAACCCGAACCGATGGAGGGGTAATTCATGATGACCATGCACATCCAGCGCCCCTCTTATGGGCTTACCTGCCTGCCGGCGGTTTCGGTACGACGATTCTCCTGACTCTCTAAGACTTGATCGCACCGATTCCCGCCGAAACGATTTTTCGGCTCTCGAAGGAATCCTGCGATGTTTTTCAAAAAGTCAAAAGGGCTAAACGCCCCAACTGAAGCTGTCCGGACCGATGCTTGTCGTGTCCGGACCGATGCTTATCGTGTCCAGACCGACGCAAAGCGCGCCTCCGGCCGAATGCCGGCGGACGATATTGCTTCGCCTTTTTATCTCGATTTTCACACGGAGGACGGACCGATGTTCGATCCCTATAGAATACCTGGCTCGAGGAGCCTGCATATCCACCGACTGCCGACCTGGGCGCTGCTGATCGGCGACACCTATTCGTCTGCGGTTCACGCCGAGGTTCGCCGCCGGCCGCATCGCGGCATGCTGCCGGATGTCGATTTTTCGCGCGCGGTTCCCGATCCGAGCCGCCCGTCGCTGGTGCGCCGGATCATCCGGCTGGTCAGGCCGGGCGCGAAAAACCGGGCTGGCGGCACCGTGTCGTCAGGATCGGCTGGCGCAGCTGTCGGCGAAAAGCCCGCGAGCCCCTATATTGCACGAGGCATGGCCGACGGTCCGGGTGATTCCAGACCGTCGGCCCTTGATGCCATGGGTACCGGGGATTTCGTACGCTCACGTGCCGCGTAAGCGGCAAACACATTTCACAGGCATAACCTATGTTGTTGTTTAGCTGGTTTGAAAAAAGGCTCGATCCGTTCCCCGCAGCGGAACCGGCCGAGCCGCCCAAGACGCTGGTTGCCTTCTGCCTGCATTATACGCGCGGCGCATGGCCTTATATCCTTTTCGACGCGGTGCTGGTGACGGCCATCGCGATCGCCGAAGTATGGATGTTCGGCTTCCTCGGCCGCATCGTCGACTGGCTGTCGGGGCAGAATCGCGAAACCTTCCTGCAGACGGAAGCCTGGAAGCTCGCCGGCATGGCCTTCATCGTGCTGTTCGCGCTGCCGGGCACGGTATGGCTGCATTCGTTTCTCAACCAGCAGACGCTGATGGGCAATTATCCCATGCGCATCCGCTGGCAGGTGCACCGCTATCTGCTCAAGCAGTCGATGAGTTTCTACCAGGACGAGTTCGCCGGCCGCATCGCGACAAAGCTGATGCAGACGGCTCTCGCCGTGCGCGAATGCGTCATCAAGGTGATCGACGTCCTGAACTACGTTATCGTCTATTTCCTCGGCATGCTGCTCATCGTCGGCTCGGCCGACTGGCGGCTGGCCGCGCCGCTCGGCGTCTGGCTGGTCGGCTATATCCTTTTGCTGCGGTTTTTCATTCCCCGGCTGGGCAAGGTTGGCGAGGAACAGGCCAATGCGCGCTCGATCATGACGGGCCGTGTCGTCGACAGCTACTCCAACATCCAGACGGTCAAGCTGTTCAGCCATGCACGCCGCGAAGCGTCATTCGCCAAAGACGGCATGTCCGGCTTTCTCGAAACGGTCTACCGGTCGATGCGGCTGGTGACAGTGCTTTTTGGCTCGCTTTACATCCTAAATGCATTGCTCTTGTTCTCTGTCACCGCGATGGCGTTGTGGCTGTGGCTGGGGCAAGCAGTGACGATCGGCGCGGTCGCCGTGGTCATCGGCCTTGTGCTCAGGATGTGGGGGATGTCGCAATGGATCATGTGGGAAATGTCGGGCCTGTTCGAGAACATCGGCACGGTGCAGGACGGCATCGCCTCAATCTCGCTGCCGCGCCTTGTCAAGGACAGGCCGGACGCGAAGGAGATCAGCGTTTCCAGGGGTGAGATCCGCTTTGAGGACATTCGCTTCCACTACGGCAAGCAGAAGGGTGTGATTGAAGGCCTGTCGCTGGCGGTGAAACCGGGCGAGAAGGTCGGCATCGTCGGCCGTTCCGGCGCCGGCAAGTCGACGCTGGTCAACCTGTTGCTGCGCTTCTACGACCTCGAAGCCGGGCAGATATTGATCGACGGCCAGGAGATCGCCGGTGTGAAGCAGGATTCGCTGCGTGCGCAGATCGGCATGGTCACGCAGGACACCTCGCTGCTGCATCGTTCGGTGCGCGAGAACATCCTTTATGGCCGGCCCGATGCCACCGACGAGATGCTTGTCGAGGCGGCGCGCCGCGCCGAGGCGCTGGATTTCATCGGCGGGCTTTCGGATGCCAGCGGCCGCAAGGGCTTCGATGCCCATGTCGGTGACCGCGGCGTCAAATTGTCCGGCGGCCAGCGGCAACGCGTCGCCATTGCTCGCGTTATGTTGAAGGACGCACCTATACTTATCCTTGACGAAGCGACTTCGGCGCTTGATTCCGAAGCCGAGGCGGCGATCCAAGAGAATCTCTACAAGCTCATGCAAGGCAAAACCGTCATCGCCATAGCGCACCGGCTGTCGACCATCGCGGCGATGGACAGGCTGGTGGTGATGGACAAGGGTCGTGTCATCGAGGAAGGTTCGCACGAGGAACTCGTCGCCAAGGGCGGGCTCTACGCGCAGCTCTGGCAGCGCCAGTCGGGCGGGTTCCTGCTTGAGGACGGTCCCGCCGACGCCGCCAACGACGCACTTGCAAAGGGGCAAGCCGCAGAATGATGGCCGCCGCATGATGACAGCCGTCTATCGCTGGTTCGAGAACTGGGTCTATCCGTTCAGGGAGCCAGCGAATCTTCGGCCACCGACCAGCGTCGGCGGCTTTCTCTGGCACTATGTCGGCCAGGCGAAGTTCGCCTTCTTCGC
Organism: Mesorhizobium sp. M0239; assembly: GCF_040321815.1. Classification (NCBI taxonomy): domain Bacteria; kingdom Pseudomonadati; phylum Pseudomonadota; class Alphaproteobacteria; order Hyphomicrobiales; family Phyllobacteriaceae; genus Mesorhizobium; species Mesorhizobium sp. M0239. The sequence goes on along the minus strand of NZ_JAMYSG010000006.1, from coordinate 141,857 downwards.
CATGCTGGTCATCGGCGGCATCGCGCCGCTGGTCGAGGCCGGCCTGTTCTACTTCGTCGGGCGGCTGGTCGATATTCTCGACCAGCTTCCCGCCGAGCGCAGTTGGCACGCACTGTGGGCCGCCGCAGGCCCTGAACTGGTTTTCATGGCCGTGGTGGTGCTGGTCATCCGCACCGTCGTCGTCGGCCTTTCGGCGCTGGTCGACGAACAGACGATCACGCCCGGCTTCTACAATCTGGTGCGCTGGCAGGCGCACCGGCATGTCTCGCGCCAGTCCGACGCCTTCTTCCAGAACGATTTCGCCGGCCGCATCGCAACAAAGGTCTGGCAGGCGGGCCAGGCCACCGGCGACCTGATGGAAAGCTTCATCGAGGTCGTCTGGTTCATGATCGTCTATACGGTGACGACGCTGGCGCTGGTCGCAGGCCTCGATCTCAGGCTGGCGGTGCTGGTGGTGATCTGGATTTCCGCTTTCGCTTGGCTGGCCAAGCTCTATCTGCCGGCAATCCGCAAGCATGCCGAGGAAACAGCCGAGGCCGGCTCGATGATCACCGGCCGCATTGTCGATTCCTATTCCAACGTGCAGACGCTGAAACTGTTCTCGGCCGATGGCGACGACCGCTACATCAGGAACGGTTTCGACATCTACCTCGACGCATTGCGCCCGTTCACCCGCCGGCTGACCGGCGTGCGCATGGCGCTGACGACGCTGTCGGGCATCATGATCACGGCGATCGGCTGTTTTGCCGTCTATCTCTGGGTCGAGGGCTCGATCACCGTCGGCGCTGTCGCCTTCACCCTGTCGCTGGTGCTGCGGCTCAACATGCTGCTTGGCCGGCTGATGATGCAGCTCAACAGCATCTTGCGAAACCTCGGCGTGCTGGAGAACTCCAAGGCGCTGATTTCGCAGCCGCTCGGCCTCACGGATGCGCCCCACGCCAAGGAACTCGTGGTGGCAGGCGGGCGTATCGAGGTGAGGAACGTCGAGTTCCATTACGGCAAAGGTTTCGGCGTGCTGAACGGCATCGACCTTGTCGTCAAGCCGGGCGAGAAGGTCGGGCTGGTCGGACCGTCTGGCGCGGGCAAGACGACCCTCGCCAATCTGATCCTGCGGCTCTACGATCTGGAGAGCGGGTCGATCACCATCGATGGCCAGGATGTCGCCAAAGTCACGCAAAATTCGCTGCGCGCCAATATCGGCGTCGTCAGCCAGGACACGGCGCTGTTCCACCGTTCGCTGCGCGACAACATCAAGCTCGGCATGCCTGACGCGACCGATGCGGAGGTGATCGCGGCGGCGAAAAAGGCCGAGGCGCACGAGTTCATCCTGACCTTGCGCGACAACAGGGACCGCGCCGGCTACGAGGCCTTTGTCGGCGAGCGCGGCGTCAAACTGTCGGGCGGCCAGCGCCAGCGCGTGGCGATCGCCCGTGTCTTCCTGAAGGACGCGCCGATCCTGATCCTCGACGAGGCGACCTCGGCGCTCGACTCGGATATCGAGGCGGCAATCCAGGAGAATCTGACGCGGCTGATGGAGAACAAGACGGTCATCGCCATCGCCCACCGTCTGTCGACGATCGCGGCACTCGATCGGCTGGTGGTGCTCGATGGCGGCCGCATCGTCGAGCAAGGCACGCATGACCAGCTGGTGGCGCTCGACGGGCTCTATGCGCGGCTGTGGAAGCGGCAGTCCGGCGGCTTTCTCTATCACGAGGACAGCGTGCTCGAAGAGACGCGGCCTGCGGAGTAGCTCCATGGCTGGATCAACAGGCGCCATCTCAGAGGTCGGCTACGTGCTCAAGCGGCTCCGGCCGACCATGCCGGCCTTCGACACGCTGAAGGAAGAGAGCCGGCTGGAAGGCTACTGGATGCTGGTGCGCCTGGCGGATGGCTGGGCAAGTGGCCGCAACAAGTTCCTGAAACGGGGCGAGGCGCTGTACGGAGCTTGGGATGGAAGGGAACTCGCCGGCGTGTGCGGGTTGAACATAGATCCCTATTTCGAGGCCAGGGACCACGGCCGGGTCCGGCACCTGTTCGTCAGTGCGCGGCACCGTCGCGCCGGCCTTGGCCGGATGCTGGTCGAGACCGTTATCGACAGGGCACGTCACCATTTCGCCGTGCTGAACACCCGCGCGCCGCAAGAAGCCTTCGGTTTCTACGAACGGCTTGGCTTTCAGCGCGTGGAAGGCGAAGAATTCGTCACACACCGCATGGTCTTCGGGAAAGGAAGCTGAAATGTCCTTGCGTCCGCCATCTCATCTAGCCGGCGCCTCGTCCGCGGAAGCCGCCTTCGACGCGCTCGGCCATGAAATATTGGCGGAAAAGGCGGCAGCACTTGGCCGCGCCGGCCAGCGGGTAGAGGAAACGTTGGCCAGGCTGCGCGACAATGCCGACGAGCAACTGCGCCCCCGGCTGCTCAAGGATGCCGCCGAGGCGGTGCATGGCTATTTCATCCAGCGCGAGCTGTGCGGCTTGCGCAAGCACGATACCGTCATTCGTGAATACAACATCCCGAAAGCGGTGCTGGCCAGGCTCGGCGCGAAATAACTCTCTTTTGTTGGACCATGATCTTATTCCGAAAACCGGTTCCCACTTTTCGGGATCATGGTCTACTCAAGCCATTCGGTGATGAAGCTGCCATTCTCGTGGATGTCGGTCGTCTCCAGCGGGCCTGGGCCGAGATTGGTGAATTTGTGCGGCGTATTGGGCGGCACGATCAGGATCTGGCCGGCGGATGCCTCGATCTCCTGGTCGCCGACGGTGAACAGGCCGGTGCCCTGGCGAATGATGAAGATCTCAGCGTAGGGATGTGTATGCAGGCGGGGCCGCCTCCGACGCCAGGCAGATAGTTGAAGATCAGGCAGGAGAGCCGTAGGCGCCACATTGCAATTCGCCCTTCCAATGGTCGGAACGAACAGACCAGGTGTCGCGGTCTATGATTTGTGCCCTGGCTATCTAGCCCTTCGCGGGTATCCAGGGATTGAAAAGCTTCACCCCGGTGCCCTCAAAATCCTTGGTATTGCGTGTCACGACTGTCAAATTATTGACAAGCGCGCTGGCGGCAATGAGAGCATCGCGTTCCGGCTTAGGGTCAGGAACGTGGAGGTTTGCGCAACGCACGACAACGGCCGTGTCTATGCTCAGTATCCGGTCGTCGAACTGTGGAATTAGTATTTGATCCAACCACTCACGGTACATGGCGGCCTGGCGGGTGTCCTTCCTCGACAACAACAGTGTTCCGATTTCGAGTTCCAGGATCGAAATCACCGACATGAAAAAGCTGGCGACGTCGTGGGTCTCAGACCAGGCTAAAACGTTGCGATCGGCCTTGTCCCGACGACGCAGATTCGAAACGACATTGGTGTCGAGAATAAACATCAGTCGAGATCGGGAATCTTGAAAAACGGTCCTTCCAGGCGAGGTGGTTCCCAGTCGAAGTCTGCTTCGGGGCGATCGTCGGCAATCGCGTCCGCGAGGCTTCTCGGCTTCTTCTCCAACCGCTCGTATTCCTCCATCGAAATCAGCACATGGGAAGGCTTGCCGCGATCGGTGATGATAACCGGTCCGTTCCTGGCAGCCCGCTTCGCAAGCGCCGTGTCCTGGTTGAATTCACGGCTCGACATGATGGTGATCGTCTTCGTTGAGATGTTCATTTCAGCACCTCCGTCGAGTAGATGTAGACATATTGCTACATTTAGCCAAGCACGTCAAATTCATCGCTGTGCGGAACGCCCGCGACAATCTGCCCTTGTGCCTTCACCCGTCTGGACAAAAACGGGCTTCACGCATAAACCGAAGTCCAAATGCCGGAGGAATTCGCAAGCCTGTTCGCCATGCGCTGTCGGGTTGGCGTAATTGAGCGGGGAACAAGGCTCAGCCACCGGCACGGAAGAGGCGAAAGGATCAGGCACCCGTGAGCGCAACCGACACCCAGGATCCCAACCGTCGTGATTTTCTCTACGTCGCCACCGGCATGGCCGCAGTGGTCGGCGCGGGTGCTTTCGCGTGGCCGTTCATCGACCAGATGCGCCCCGATGCCTCGACGCTGGCGCTCGCTTCCGTCGAAGTCGACGTCGCCTCACTGACGCCGGGCATGTCGCTGATCGTCAAGTGGCGCGGCAAGCCGGTCGTGGTCCGCAACCGCACCGAACAGGAAATGAAGGACGGCGAGGCTGTCAATCTCGCCGATCTCAAGGATCCGATCGCCCGCAACGCCAATCTGCCGTCCGATGCGCCGGCGACCGACGCCAATCGCACCACGCCCGGCAAGGAGGCCTGGATGGTGATGGTTCAGGTCTGCACGCATCTCGGCTGCATTCCGCTTGGCCAGGAAGGCGATTTCGGCGGCTGGTTCTGCCCGTGCCACGGTTCGCAATACGATACGGCCGGCCGCATCCGCAAAGGCCCGGCGCCTGAGAACATGGCGGTTCCGGTATTCAAGTTCATTTCCGATACCAAGATCCTTATCGGTTGAGGCAGGGGATATTTCGATGAGCGAGGGACACTCGACCTATACGCCCAAAACCGGTCTCGGACGCTGGTTCGACGCCCGCATGCCGCTGCCGCGGCTGGTCTATGACAGCTTCGTTGCCTATCCGGTGCCGCGCAACCTCAACTATGCGTGGACCTTTGGCGGCATCCTTTCGATCATGCTGGTGGCGCAGATCCTGACCGGCATCGTGCTGGCCATGCATTACACGGCTGACACCAATCTGGCCTTCGGCTCGGTCGAGAAGATCATGCGCGACGTGAATTCCGGCTGGCTGCTGCGCTACATGCATTCGAACGGCGCCTCGTTCTTCTTCGTCGCCGTCTACATCCACATCTTCCGTGGCCTCTATTACGGCTCCTACAAGGCGCCGCGCGAACTGCTCTGGATCCTCGGCTGCATCATCTATCTCCTGATGATGGCGACCGGTTTCATGGGCTACGTGCTGCCATGGGGCCAGATGAGCTTCTGGGGCGCCACCGTCATCACCGGCTTCTTCAGCGCCATTCCGCTGGTCGGCGACTGGATTCAGCAGCTGCTGCTCGGCGGCTTTGCCGTCGACAACCCGACGCTGAACCGTTTCTTTGCGCTGCACTATCTGTTGCCGTTCATGATTGCCGGCGTCGTCGTTTTGCACATCTGGGCGCTGCATGTCGTGGGCCAGTCGAACCCGACGGGTATCGAGGTCAAGTCGAAGACCGACACTGTCGCCTTCACCCCCTACGCGACCATCAAGGACGCGTTCGGCATGATCGTGTTCCTGTTCTTCTTCGCTTATTTCGTCTTCTACCTGCCGAACTATCTCGGCCATCCCGACAACTACATCGTCGCCAACCCGCTGAAGACGCCGGCCCACATCGTGCCCGAATGGTACTTCCTGCCGTTCTACGCGATCCTGCGCGCCATCACCTTCAATGTCGGGCCGATCAACTCCAAGCTCGGCGGCGTGCTGTGCATGTTCGGCGCCATCGTCATGTTGTTCCTGGTGCCGTGGCTCGACACTTCGAAGGTACGCTCGGCCGTTTACCGGCCCTGGTACAAGCTGTTCTTCTGGTTGTTCGTGGCCGATGCCATCCTGCTTGGCTGGCTGGGCTCGCAGCCGGCCGAAGGCAGCTATGTGTTCATGGCGCAGATGGCGACATTGTTCTACTTCGCCTTCTTCCTGATCGCGCTGCCGGTGCTCGGCCTGATCGAGACGCCGCGACGGCTGCCGAACTCGATCACCGAGGCGGTGCTCGAGAAGAACAAGGGCGGCAGCGGACATCCGGCGGGCGCTACGGCGGCTCCGGAAACCAAAGGCTGAGCGGGTAGAGAATCTAAGGGGATTTGGCATGAAAAAGATTCTCACCTCGCTGGCGCTGATCGGCCTCGTGGCGGTCGCCGCTGGGGCCGCGGGCACTCGGGCGATCGCCGCCGAAGAGGCACACAATGTGGCCAATCCGACGCATTTCCCGATCGACGAGCCAAAGGAAATGGACTGGAGTTTCACCGGCCCATTCGGCACTTACGACAAGGCGCAGTTGCAGCGCGGCCTCAAGGTCTACAAGGAAGTCTGCTCGGCCTGCCATTCGATGAACCTGGTGGCGTTCCGCACGCTGTCGGACCTCGGCTATTCCGATGCGCAGATCAAGACGCTGTCGGCCGAGTACACAATCCATGACGGCCCCAACGATGCCGGCGACATGTTCGACCGTCCCGGCAAGCCGTCCGACCATTTCCCGCCGCCCTTCGCCAATGAGGAAGCGGCTGCTGCTTCCAATGGCGGCGCTGCCCCGCCCGACATGTCGCTGCTGGCCAAGGCGCGCGGCGTCGAGCGCGGCTTTCCGCAATTCGTCTTCGACATCTTCACACAATACGATGCCGGCGGTCCCGACTATATCCACTCGCTGCTGACCGGCTACGACCAGACGCCGCCGGCCGGCATGGTGATCCCGGAAGGCACCCACTACAATCCGTACTTCATGTCCGGCGTGTCGCTGAAAATGCCCAAGCCGCTCTCCGACGGCCAGGTGACCTATGATGACGGTGCGCCGCAGACCGTCGACCAGTATTCCCGCGACGTCTCCGCCTTCCTGGCGTGGGCGGCCGAGCCGCATATGGAAGACCGCAAGAAGACCGGTTTTCGCGTTCTGGTGTTCCTGCTTTTGTTCGGCGCGCTGGTCTATCTCACCAAGCGCAAGGTGTGGGAAGGCGTGGCCCACTAGGCCACACAATCAAGTGATCGCGAAGGGCGCCGTGAGGCGCCCTTTTGCATTTCCGGAGGCTGGTCATGTCACATGGCCGTCATCGCATCCGGCGATCCTGTGCTGCTCTCATCAAAGGATCGCATTTATGAAAAGATACGCATCGCTCGCGGCAGGCCTGTTGCTGCTCATCCTCGGCTCGGCAGCGCAAGCGGAAGACGCCCAGCCCTTCGTCACCAACAAGGACGTCGACCTGACGATGATCCTGCCGCCGCCGCCGGCAAACGATTCGGCGCAGACCAAGGCCGAACTCGGCGAGGTGCTGACGCTGCAGGTGACGCGCACCCCGGAGATGGTCGCCAGCGCGGTGGCCGATGCCGAGGAGAATGTCTGGCGCTTTGCCGACGTCATGGGGCCGAAATTCAACAAGGAAACGCTGCCGAAATTCAGCGCTTTCTTCGATCGCGTGGTGGCTACCGAAGGGGCTGTCGTCGACCCGGCCAAGGATGTCTGGAAGCGCCCGCGCCCGCATCAGCTCAGCGATCTCGTCAAGCCGGCGGTCAAGCTGTCGAGCTCCGGTTCCTGGCCGTCCGGCCATGCCACCGTCGGCACGATGATGGGCATCATCCTGTCCGACATGGTCCCGGAAAAGCGCGCCGAGATCATGGCGCGTGCGGCCGAATACGCCCACAACCGCGAGGTCGGCGGCATCCACTATGCGTCCGACGTCGAGATGGGCAAGATTTCCGGCAGCGTTATTGCCGCGGTCCTGCTCAACCGGGACGACTTCAAGGCTGAATATGAAGTGGCCAGAGCCGAGCTTCGTTCCGATCTCGGCATGTAATCTTTGTCGGCCGGGTCAGACGGGAAGGGGCGCTTCAGGCGCTCCTTTTCCGTCTGCACCAGTGCTCAAGCGAAAGTTCGGCAATTAGTCCGTTGGCATGGCGGCATCAGGTTGATATTCGACGCATCGAACGGTGGCGAGAAGCTCGTCCCGCCATGGCCTTTGGAATTCGATGATGCGGCTCAGCGACTGTCACAACTTTTCCGATTTCCGGCGGATGGCACAGCAGCGGCTGCCCGGGCCGATCTTCAATTACATCGACGGCGCGGCCGACGATGAGGTCACTTATCGCCGCAACACCGAAAGCTTCGAGACCTGCGACCTTGTTCCCAACGTGCTGCGCGGAGTGAGCGAGGTCGACATGTCGGTGACGGTCATGGGCCAGAAGCTGGCGATGCCGTTCTATTGCTCGCCGACCGCCTTGCAGCGCCTGTTCCACCATCAGGGTGAGCGCGCGGTCGCCAGGGCCGCCGCCAAATACGGCACCATGTTCGGCGTCTCCTCGCTTGGCACCGTCAGCCTCGAGGAGGCGCGCGGCATCAGCAGCAGCCCACAGGTCTACCAGTTCTATTTCCACCGGGATCGCGGCCTCAACCGGGCGATGATGCAGCGCGCAAAGGCGGTCGGCGTCGAGGTGATGATGCTGACCGTCGACAGCATCACCGGGGGAAACCGCGAGCGCGACAAACGCACCGGCTTTGCCATTCCCTTCAAGCTCAATCTCGCCGGAATGGCACAGTTCGCGCTCAAGCCGGCCTGGGCGATCAACTATTTCACCCATGAGGGGTTCAAGCTGCCGCAGCTCGACGAGCATGTCGACATGGGCGGCGGCACGATGTCGATCAGCCGCTACTTCACCGAGATGCTAGACCCGTCGATGACGTGGGACGACGTGGCCGAGATGGTCAAGCTTTGGTCGGGTCCGTTCTGCCTCAAGGGCGTCATGTCGGTGGAGGATGCAAGACGCGCCGTCGACATCGGCTGCAGCGGCATCGTGCTGTCGAACCATGGCGGGCGGCAGCTGGATGGCTCGCGGGCGGCGTTCGATCAGCTTGCCGAGATCGTCGACGCCGTTGGCGACAGGATCGACGTCATCATGGATGGCGGCGTGCAGCGCGGCACGCATGTGCTGAAAGCGCTGTCGCTGGGTGCCAAGGCCGTCGGCGTCGGACGCTACTATCTGTTCCCGCTCGCGGCGGCGGGCCAGCCCGGCGTCGAACGGGCGCTTGAGCAGATGCGGGTCGAGATCGAACGCGGCATGAAGCTGATGGGCTGCAGTTCGATCGAACAATTGTCGCGCAAGAACCTCCGTTTCAGGTAATCTCGACCCATGAAATCCTCCCTCGAAGACACATTGCTCGCCGCGATCCGCACCATTCCGGATTATCCCAAGCCCGGCATCCTGTTTCGCGACATCACCACGCTGCTCGGCAATGCGCGCGCCTTCCGCCGCGCCATCGACGAACTGGTGCATCCCTATGCCGGCCAGAAGATCGACAAGATCGCCGGCATCGAGGCACGCGGGTTCATCCTTGGCGGCGCCGTCGCCCATCAGCTCTCGGCCGGCTTCGTGCCGATCCGCAAGAAAGGCAAGCTGCCCTACGAGACGGTGCGCGTCGCCTATAGCCTGGAATATGGGCTGGACGAGATGGAGATGCACAAGGACGGCGTTGCTCCGGGCGAGAAGGTGATCCTTGTCGACGATCTGATCGCCACCGGCGGCACCGCGGAGGCGGCGGTCAAACTTCTGCGCCAGATCGGCGCCGACATCCTCGCTGCCTGTTTTGTCATCGACCTGCCGGACCTCGGCGGCCGCGCCAAGCTCGAAGCCCTCGGTGTGCCGGTCAGAACGCTGATAGGGTTCGAAGGACATTGAGGAGTGCTCTCCCTTCTCCTACAAGAAGGGAGAGGGAAAGTGGCGTTACTCGGCCTTCACCAGAACGGCGCTTTCGAACTCGAGCACCTTGTCGCCGGTGGAATCGAAAGCTTCCGAACGCAGCGCCAGCAGCCGCCAGCCGGGGCGTGAGGCGATTGGGCGGTGCGACAGCGCGGTGCGCGTGAAGGTGATGGTTTGCCCGGCATAGACCGGCTTCAGCCATTTCAGGTTCTTGAAGCCGGGCGAGGGACCGAATTCCGGCACTGGACCGGGACCGCTCCACGCAGCGATCTCGGCGTCCATACGGTTTTCCAGATTGAGTTTCATCCAGGTCGCGGCCGTGTGCCAGCCGGACGCGCAGAGGCCGCCGAGCACACTTTTCTTCGCGGCCTCCTCGTCGATATGGAAGATTTGCGGGTCGTACTTACGGGCGAAGGCCTTGATCGCCTCGGGCTCGAATGAGTGCGAGCCGAGCGTGACGGTGGTGCCGATACGGAAGAACTCGTCCAGTGTCATGCTTGGCTCCCCGCGGCATCGCGCGTGAGGAACATGACGGAGTTCTCGAGCTCGAAGACGCTTTCGCCACGCTGGTTGAACAGTTCGCTGCGCATGGTGACGAAGCCGAGTTGCGGCTTCGATTTCGACAGGCGCTTGGCAATAACCATCAGGGTGCCGGTCAGTTGGTCGCCGGCCAGGACCGGCTTCTTCCATTTGACCTGATCGACTCCGGGCGCGCCCTGGCAGGTCGAGTCCAGCAGGAAGGCATCGCACAGCATGCGCATGAACATTGCGCAGGTGTGCCAGCCCGACGCTGCCAGCCCGCCGAGGATGCTGGCCTTGCCGGCTTCCTCGTCGAGATGCATCGGCTGCGGGTCGAATTCTCCGGCGAATTCGACGATCTCGGCGGCACTCACGAGCTTCGAGCCGAGGTCGATCGATGCGCCCTCGACGAAGTCCTCATAGGCCCATGTTTTTATCTCTGCAGTCATGGTCTGGAATCCGGCTTGTCGACCCAAGATCCCCAGGATCGGGGTTTCCGGATGCAGGCCGGCGTTCATTTGGTCAAGCGATTTTTACTGCGCCAGCCTGTGGCCGCCGATCGACAGGGCCACTCAGAGCCAGCCGCGGCGGCGAGATCAGGCTGTCGCGGATCGAGGAGGCAATGTCCTCCTTGCGGCCGATGGCTTTCAGCAACTCCTGGAAATCACGGTTGCGCTTGGAAACCTTGGTCGACCGCGCCTCGAAGATATCGCGCGAGATCGCCTCGATGTCGCGGCCGGCGCGTTCCAGAATGTCGGCGAGACGGTCGACGATCGCCTCCAGCAAGCCGATCAGGATGGTGTCGCCGCTGGTGCAGCCGGTCGCCACCTTCTCGGCGCGCTGCGGAAAGGTCTTGAAGGCCTTCGGCTCGTGGTAGCGCACCGTGATCAGCCTTGTGCCGGCGAGCACGAAGGTGACCGGCGACATCAAGGGATCGTCGACCTCGGTCTGGGCGGGCAGGGTGGCGGTCATGAAGTAGGCGCCGTCCTCGACATAGAGGCGGCTCGAAATCTCGATCTCCTCCATCTCCTCGCGCGTCGGAATGGCAACGCCGAGCCAGCTCTCGATCGTCGCTTCCTCTTCCTTTGTCGGGTTGAACAGGTCCGCCCAGACGATGGTCTCGCTGTTTGCCAGGAGATCGTCGACGACGCGCAGGCGGTCATTGTCCACGACGAAGGCCTTGATCATCGCCTGATATCCCTTGCTGGGGCCAAAGGGTGCGTTCGGATTGACGCGTCGTGTTGGATTGCACGAGACGGACACTTTCGCCGAAAGCGCCGACCGCGTGCCCCAGCCGATTAGACCCGTGATGTGACAAGGTCAAGGCAGGCCATGCCGCCCGCAAAACAGGTCAACGGCAAGTGCTGTCAACGATGCAGAGAGATAGCGGACGGCACATTGCCGCCCGCCATCTTAGGATACGTCTACCGGGAGTTTGGCAGGATCTGGTGCAGCACGATGGCCCAGACGGCGCCGAAGGCGATCGATGAGCCGAGGATGTACTGCACGAGGTCGGGGAGCGCCTTGACGAAATCCGGCGGCGCCAGCGTGGCAAACAGCGCCATCAGGATCGGCAGACCGATGACCAGCATGTTGCGCTCGGTCAGGGGTGTACCGCGCACGACGCGGAAACCGTTCATGGCGATGACGACGCAGAGGACGCCGAAAACGCCGCCGATGACAGGCCCCGGTATCGAGGCGATGACCGCCGAAAGCTTGCCGATCAGCCCGAACAGCACCAGGAAGATGCCGGCGGCGGCAAAGGCGGCGCGGCTGGCAATGCCGGTGATGGCAATGATGCCGGCATTGGACGAATAGCCGGTCACCGGGGTGCTGCACAGCAGCGCGCTGACCAGGCAGCCGAGGCCTTCACCTGTCGCGCCCTTGTCGAGCTGCTCGTCCGACAGCGGCTTGTCGATGACCCGCCGACGGCGAACCAGGTGCCGGTGGTTTCGGCGAGAACGACGATATAGACGATCAGCATCGTCAGTGTCGCCGACAGCGAGAACGTCACGTCGAGATTGAGGAAGGCGATTCGCGGCATGGAAAACCATGTCGCGTCCGCAACGCCCGCCATGTTCAACTGGCCCATGAAGGCGGCGGCCACGCTGCCTGCCACCAGGGCGATGATCACGGACAGCAGGCGCAGCCAGGCGCCCTTCGCGCCAAGTGCCATGCCGGTCAGCATGCAGCCGACGAGGAAGGCAGCGGCGATAAAAGCGAGGACGATGTTGCCGCCGACCGTGGCGGTGCCGTGGACCGCGAACACGCTCTCCTTGAGCGCCACCGGCATCAAGGCGACGCCGACGACGATGATGATCGCACCGCCGACGATGGGCGGTACGAAGCGGTTGACGAGGCGATGGAAGATTCTTGTCGGCGAACCGAGCAGGATGACCAGTATGGCGCCCGGAATGAGCGCTCCGACCACGGCGGAGAGACCGCCAACCCCGCCGCCTGCTCCGAAGGCGATGGCCAGCACCGCGCCGATCGGGACGAAGGACGGCCCCTGGACGACCGGCAGCCGCATCAAAAGCTGCGACTGGATCAGTGTGGCAATGCCTGCGGCCACGAATGCGGACTGGATAAAGGCGCCGGCATCGCCGACGCTGAAGGCGAGCACCGATGCGATGATAAACGGCACGATGTAGACGTCCATCGCCAGTACATGCTGGAGGCCGAGCAGCGCTGCCTTGCCCATGGCAGCGGATCGTCCGGTTGGGCAATCAATGTGATCTCTGACGCAACGCGTTCCATGTACCGTTCCCCTTCTGACCCCTCTGGAAATTCCCGCTCGATCATGGGATCAGTCGGTGCCGAAGGACAGCGGCCACAACATTTGCCAACTGTTTTTTTGTAGGCCAAGCAGACCGTTAGCCAAACCGGAGCCGCAATGACGAGAGAACCCTTCACGCTGCTCGGCACCGCCTTCCACACGCCCCAACGCGGCAGGCTGGAGGTGCTGAAGGACCATCTGTTCAGCGTCGATGCACAGGGGCGCATCGCGGAAATGCTGGCGCCGGATCATCGCGAGTACGAGGTCAGGCAGAACGCTGCCCGCCTGGCGGGCACGCTTGTTGAGCTTGCCAATGGCCAATTCCTGCTGCCCGGTCTCATCGACCTGCATATCCATGCGCCGCAATGGCCGCAGATGGGCAAGGCGCTGGATGTGCCGCTCGAAGTCTGGCTGCAGAAATACACCTTTCCGCTCGAAGCCCGCTATGCGGATGTCGATTATGCCCGCGAGGTCTATGCCGATCTGGTCGATAACCTGCTGGCCAACGGAACCACCACGGCGCTCTATTTCGCCACGGTCCATGTTGACGCGAGCCTGGCGCTTGCCGAGACCTGTCTTGAGAAGGGTCAACGCGCGCTCGTCGGCAAGGTGGTGATGGACGATCCAGAGCAGTGTCCACCTTTCTACCGCGATGCCGATGCGGCAAGCGCGGTATCGGACACCAGACGGTTCATCGAGGCGGTCAAGTCGCTGGATCCGCGCGACAGGCCGCTCGTCCAGCCGGCGATCACACCGCGCTTCATCCCAAGCTGCACGGATGCGGCGCTGCAAGGACTCGGCGAGCTGGCAACCGAATTCGGCTGCCACGTGCAGACGCATTGCTCGGAGAGCGACTGGGCAAAGCAGTTCGTCGAGACGCGCTTCGGCCGCACCGATGCGGCAAGCCTTGATGGTTTCGGCCTGCTCACCCGGCATACGATCCTGGCGCATTCGAATTTCATCGATGAGCAGGATATGGACCTCATAGAGGAGAGGGGCGCGGCTGTTGCCCATTGCCCGCTGTCCAATTTCTATTTCGCCAATGCCGCATTTCCGCTGCGCGCAGCACTTGACCGGCACATGCACGTCGGGCTCGGAACCGACATTTCCGGAGGCTACAGCCCGTCACTGTTCGATGGCTGCCGACATGCATTGTCAGCGTCGAGGACGCTGCAAAGCGGTGTGCATGCCGGCCTGCCGCCGGAGCAACGCGGTGCGCCCGGCGAACCCATCACGCACCAGGAGGCGTTCTGGCTGGCGACCGCCGGCGGTGCGGAAGCACTTGATCTGCCGACGGGCAATTTTCGCGTCGGCTATGAGTTTGACGCGCTGCTGATCGACACCAGCGCCAGGGCATCGAACATCCACATCGGCATGGCCGACGATACGCTTGAGGAGATATTCCAGAAGATCGTGCTCAACGCAGCGCGGGCCAACATCGCCACGGTCTGGGTGAGTGGCCGGAGGGTAGTTGGGCAATAGCTGGTTTTCCCGGGCTAGCCGGAGAGGGCGCTGATCACGCCGCCACGGCGGCGTGACATCCGTCACATCAGGTGTTGAACTTGAACAACAGCACGTCGCCGTCCTGGACGACATATTCCTTGCCTTCGTCACGCGCCTTGCCGGCTTCCTTGGCCGCCACTTCGCCGCCCAGTGTGACGAAGTCGTTGTAGGAGATGGTCTGGGCGCGGATGAAGCCGCGCTCGAAATCGGTGTGGATGACACCGGCGGCCTGTGGCGCCTTGTCGCCCTTATGGATGGTCCAGGCGCGCGTCTCCTTCGGCCCGGCGGTGAAATAGGTGATGAGATGCAACAGGTCGTAGCCGGCGCGGATGACCTTGTTCAGGCCGGGTTCGTCGAGGCCCAGCGACGACAGGAATTCCATTTCTTCCTCGTCGGAGAGCTGGGCGACTTCCGCCTCGATCGCCGCCGAGATCACCACGGTGCCGGCGCCTTGGGCGGTGGCCATGTTTTCCACGGCACTGGTGTGCTCGTTGCCGGTGGCGGCGTCGGCCTCGGCGACATTGCAGACATAGAGCACGGGATGCGAGGTCAGAAGGTTCAAGCCCTGCAGGATGCGCAAATCTTCGGGCGAAATACCCTTGAGCAGAATGCGGGTCGGCTTGCCGGCCTGCAGCAGTTCGAGCGCTGCCTCCATCAGCGGCAGCACGGTCGTCGCTTCCTTGTCCTTGCTGCCGGCGCGCTTGCGGAATTGCACGATGCGGCGTTCGAGGCTGTCGAGGTCGGCGAGCATCAGCTCGGTCTCGACCGTCTCGGCATCGGCGACGGGGTCGATGCGGCCCTCGACATGGGTGATGTCGTCATCCTCGAAGCAGCGCAGCACATGCACGATGGCGTCGACCTCACGGATGTTGGCGAGAAACTGGTTGCCCAGCCCTTCGCCCTTCGAGGCACCGCGCACCAGACCGGCAATGTCGACGAAGGATATGCGGGTCGGGATGATCTCCTTCGACTTGGCGATCGCGGCGATCTTCTGCAGGCGCGGATCTGGCACCGCCACCTCGCCGGTGTTCGGTTCGATGGTGCAGAATGGATAGTTGGCGGCTTGCGCCGCAGCCGTTCTGGTCAACGCGTTGAAAAGCGTCGACTTGCCGACGTTGGGCAAGCCAACGATGCCGCATTTGAAACCCATTTTTGTTCGGTCCTATCGGGAAAATAGAAATTTGATCAGGGCTATGGGCGATAGGGGTGATCAACGTCAAGCCCTTCGGTCCCCTTGATGCTCAGTCCTTGCCGCCGAACAGCTTCTTCAGCATGGCGGCCATTGGACCGCTTTCCGGCAGCTTGACCACCGGCTGTTGAGGCCGTGCTTGGCGGACGTGACTTTGCTGCTTCTGCGCCGGCTGCTTCGGTGCCGGCTTTTCCGGTTGCGAGCCGGCCTTGCCCTGGACGGCGAGGCTGGTCTTGTTCATGAAGCCGGACTCGTCGCCCTTGGCGATCATGGCGGCGTTGTCGGCGATCGCGTCGAGCAGCGGGTCGAGCCATTCGCGGTCGGCCTTGTCGAAATCGCCGAGCACATGGTGCTGGACCATTTCCTTGACGCCGGGATGGCCGACGCCGATGCGTACGCGGCGATAGGCGTTGCCGACATGGCCGTCGATCGAGCGAATGCCGTTATGGCCGCCGGCACCGCCGCCAGTCTTTATGCGCAGCTTGCCTTCGGCAAGGTCGATCTCGTCATAGAAGACGGTGAGCGCGGAAAGCTCGAGCTTGTAGAAGCGCAGTGCTTCGCCGACCGACTGGCCGGACAGGTTCATGAAGGTCTGCGGCTTGATCAGGACGATTTTTTCGCCGCCGAGCGTGCCCTCGGAAATCAGGCCCTGGAATTTCTTCGACCAAGGCGAAAAGGAATGGCGGCGGGCGATTGCGTCCGCCGCCATGAAACCGACATTGTGGCGGTTGTCAGCGTATTTCGCGCCCGGATTGCCGAGACCTGCAAACAGCAGCATCGCCTGCTCCGGGCGTGAAAGAGTTACTTCTCTTCGGCGGCAGGAGCCGCTTCAGGTGCAGCCGCTTCAGCCGTCTCTTCCGTCTCCGGCTTCATCGCCGACGAACCGGCAATGGTCGCGATGGTGAAGTCGCGGTCGGAGATCACAGGCTTGACGCCAGCCGGCAGCTTGACCGCCGAGATGTGGATCGAGTCGCCGATGTTGGCGCCGGTGAGATCGACGGTGATGAATTCCGGGATCGCATTGGCCGGGCAGTGGAACTCGACTTCGTGACGCACGATGTTGAGCACGCCGCCGCGCTTGATGCCGGGCGACTTGTCTTCATTGATGAAGTGGACAGGCACGTCGACATTGACCTGGGTGTCCTTGCCGATGCGCAGGAAGTCCACATGGACAGGGAAATCCTTGACCGGGTCGAGCTGGAAGTCCTTCGGCAGGACCTGGATCTTCTTGCCGTCGACATCGATCGTGGCGATCGTGGTCAGAAACCCGCCGCCATGGATCTTGTAGTAGATGTCCTTGTAGGTGAGCGCGATAGCCAGGGGAGGCTGCTTGTCACCATAGATTACTGCAGGCACTTTACCGTTGCGGCGAACTGCACGGGCGGACCCCTTACCGACCTGTTCGCGTGCTTCGGCCTTGAGCTCGTAAGTGTCGTGGCTCATGGCATTTCCTTTCGGTTTGTTCTGGAGCGCTCACGGTGGGCAGAGTGCCTGGACCGTAAACGTCGAAAGCCGACATACCCATGCATGATCTGGTCCGAAAACCGGAATCCACTTTTCGGGATCATGCGGGAAGGCGGCCTTCCGCCGCGTTGCCTCCAAGGGTGTCTACGCGGGTGGCGGCTCTATAGCGGAAGGCGGCCGGAGGTGCAAGCCAAAGGCACGCCCGGCCTGGTGCAGTCCAGGCGGTCGCTATCCGCGCTTTTCGATGACGGCATAAAGCACGTTGCGGTTCTCGCCGAAGAACACCTGCGCCTCGACGGTGTTGCGGTCGACGCTGGCATTGACGATGTTCCACATATCGATCTCCGATCTCAGCAGCAACACCCAGTCCATGAATGTCTCCCGGTAGCCGGCGTCAGGCGTGCCCTCGGCGTAGTTCGCAAACAGGAAGGTGCCGTTCGGCTTCAACATCTGCAGGCAGGTCTTCGTGAGTTTCACGGCGACGTTGTGGGCGAGGTAGTCGTAAAGGCCGGAGGCATAGATGAAGTCGAATTTGCCGAGCTTGTGGCCTCGCGTGAGCACGGTTCGCACCGAGCCGTCGATGGCTTCGACCGCGGTGCCCTGGAAGTCGCGCGCGATAAGCCCAACGCTCTGGGGGTCCTGGTCGAGCGCAACCCAGCGCTTGAGCCGGCCCTCCGTCAGGGCGACCGAACGATTGGCTTCCCGCAAATGGCCGGCCGCGATCGCCAGGACCTCGGTTTCCGGTCCATTCTTGGCCGCGATCTGATCGACATATCGGGTCAAGAGATCGCGCCGCTCCCGTGCGGCGACGCATGACGGTACGTTCTGGGTATGGCTGTACAGGGCCTTGCCGATCTCCGAGGCGTTGGCCACGCTCTCTGCCACATGCGGATCGCAATAGATGTAATCAAGCAACTGCGCGTCGCCGGAATAGCCCCTGGGCTTGGTGAAGGACCAGTGCGTCAGCGGATCCTCGAGAAAATACTTCAGGATCGGATGGTTCTGCGCGACCGGTATCAACGCATGCCAGACGTCGGGATGAACCTTGGAATGCAGGCCATTCAGAAAGGACAGCAAGCGACCGACGATCTCGGCCGGGTTCTTGTCCTGTTCGACCTGCTGCTGTGTCGCGTGGAGAATGAGGGCCAGCTCAGCACGCGCGGTTTCGAACGCTTCGCCATGATGCTCGAGCTTTCCCCGAGGCAGCGTGCCGGCGAGCATCTCGGCAGTAATCAAGCTTTTGCCATCGAGAACGGTCTGCACGCCATCACTCCATAGTTAACAGTCGGTTAACTTATTGCGTAGAATGCTCCCTTTGCCAATGTCGGGCCGACGGCATTTTATCGTTATGATTAATTTCCCGCCAACCATGTTCCTCTTTAGACGGCTTTCGGCCCGAATTCCGGGTTCGAGTTAACGGAAACTTGTCTTGCGCGATTGCATTTGTTTGCCCGGCGTCGCAATCGCCGTCGCGTCCAAGGAGCCGGCCCGCGTGGGGGCAGAAGCTGGAAATGAGTTCGGAAAACAAAATCCCTTTCAAACGGGGTCTATTGTGATGAACGAACACCTGTCCTCCGTATTGGTCGATGCGGTTGATGCGGAGCCGTACGAGCCGCGCTACGAACTGGGGGCCGACGAGCTTCGCACCCTTTACCGCACGGAAGCGCAGGCGACGCGAAGAGGGGAAGCCAGGCCAGGGCTTTGGATCGCGGTTGCGATCTATCTCTTGTTTTCGGCAACCGATCTGCTGCTGATCCCGGATGTGGCCGCCTATACGATCACGGCGCGCTTCACGGTCGGATTGAGCGCGCTTTTGATCCTGGAAGCGCAGCTTCGCCATGGCGTCGGGACGGAATGGCTCGACGTGACCTGCGCCGGGGCCATTATCTTTGGCTATGTTGGTTGGCTGTGTCCGGCGATTATGGGCGCGGACAAGGAAAGTGTCTCTTACTATATGGTCTTTGGGACCATATTCATGATGAGCGCCAATCTTTTCTTTACGTTCAATTTCAAGCTTTCTATCGTAACTTCCGCAATAATTTTATGTATACTTTACATTGTAAACTACTTTGTTCCTTCAACCCTCACATACAAAATGGTTTTTGGGGCTTTCTATGTTTCTTGTTTCACGTTCACCTCGTATGTGAACTGGAAACTAAATGAGGAACGCTACAACGTCTTTCTGAATGCCCTGGAAGCCAAGATCCAGCACAATGAGGCGACCGAACGCGGCAAGGCCCTGCTGAGATTGTCGCGGACCGATCCGCTTACAGGTCTGGAGAACCGGCGCGCGATCGACGAGAAGCTGCGGGACTACTGGAGCGATTGGCAAAAGGTCGGCACCAGCTTCGGGGCGATCCTCATCGACGTGGACTTCTTCAAGAAATTCAACGACTGCTACGGCCATCAGGAAGGTGACCGCTGCCTGATCCATGTCGCCAATGCCCTTAGCGAGATGATCAAACAGTATAATGGTTCCATAGGCCGCTACGGCGGCGAAGAGTTCATCGTCCTGGCGCGCATGGAGACAAAAGAGCAGATCCTGAACATCGCGGAAGCCATTTGCAGCACGGTGGAGAACCTGGCGCTTACCCACGAGCTCCGGCGCGACGGCGTCTCGATCGTAACGGTGAGCGTTGGCGCCGCATTCACCAGGACGCAGACCGGGGCCAAGCTGGAGAAGATCATCCACGAGGCCGATCGCGCTCTCTATCTGGCAAAAGCCGGCGGCCGAAATTGTGCCCGGCTGTTCGATCCAACCGATCCGCAAAGCAGCGACGAGAGTGAGAACATTGCGGCCTTGCTGAAGATCGCGATCGGCCAGAATCTCGTTTCACTCGTTTATCAGCCCATCCAGGATGTCAAATCGGACCGGGTCGAAGCGGTGGAGGCTCTGATGCGCCTCAAGATGCTGGACGGCACATCGGTTCCGCCCAGCCTGTTCATTCCCGTCGCCGAACGAACCGGCGCGATCCTGGAACTCGGGCGCTGGGCGATAAGGACAGTGTGCGCCGAGCTCCTGGCAGACGATCACGTCCATGTCGTCAGTGTCAACGTCTCCCCGATCCAGCTTAAGACACCGGGCTTCGCAACGTCTGTTGCGACCATTCTGGGCGAGACCCGCGTCGCCGGCAGCAGACTGGCCTTCGAGATCACCGAAGGGCTGGAGATGGAGATGCATTCGGACATCCTGCGCTGCATCAGCGACCTGAAGCTGCTCGGGATCAAGATATGGCTCGATGATTTCGGGACGGGCTTCGCGGGCCTTTCGTGGCTTCGCCTGATCGATTTCGATACGGTGAAGATCGACCGCTCGTTTCTTCACGACTGCAGCTCCCCGAGCGGCAAGGCAATGCTACAGGACATTATCACCCTGGTCCGAAATCGCGGCCACAAGATCCTGGTCGAAGGGGTGGAAACCGACGAGCAGATGGTCTTGATGCGCGAATTCGGCATAGACAAGATCCAGGGCTTCCATGTCGGCCGCCCCGCTCCCGCCGTCAGTTTCCAGGCAAAGCGGGCCATGCGCAAACGGTCATTTGCCGTGCTTAAGTCCGCATGATGACGTGTGGGCGGTGGCATTTGGCTTAGAGCTTAGGCCGCTATTTGGCCGCGACGGGCCAAAAGCCGAAGCCTAGCTGACTTCACCTGAGCGCCGCGCCGGCTTCCAGTTTCTGGCCTGCTTCATATCGGCAGGAACACCGTCAGCGGGCTGAGCCGCGGCGGATGTCGAGACGCGGCCCGGCACCAAAGACGACCACGTGGAGAAGGCCGGCGCCAGATCAGCCCGACCATCGCCGTCAGGATCATCGCACCATCCGCTTGGCGGACCGGGTCAAGATCGCCACCGGCGGCAAGGTGATTGCGTCTACTTTTTCCTGATGGGGATCTCGCGCAAAACACCTTGCTTCCGCGAAACGGCTCGATCGAGGAATGCTATTCCCTAGATTAGTCTATTAAACCATATATTTACTTTGATATTTGGCTCCCGGCCCTACCCTGCCAGCTCAACCACGATTGCTTGCAGGATTCCGGAACCGACAATGAGCAAGACCATCCGCTTCAATGCCTTCGAAATGAACTGCGTCGGTCACCAGTCGCCCGGCCTCTGGCGCCACCCGCGTGACCGGTCCTGGGACTACAAGGATCTGGAGTATTGGACAGATCTCGCCAGGCTTTTGGAGGCCGGATTCTTCGACTCCGTCTTCATCGCCGATGTGATCGGCTATTATGATGTCTACAAGGGCAACCTCGACAATGCGTTGCTGCAAGGCGTGCAAATCCCGGTGAACGATCCGTTGCAGCTCGCCAACCCGATCGCCTTGGCCACCAAACATCTCGGCATCGGCATCACGGCTTCGACGAGCTTTGAGCATCCCTACACCTTCGCACGCCGCCTCTCGACGGCGGACCACCATACCAAGGGCCGTATCGGCTGGAACATCGTCACGTCCTATCTGGAGAGCGGGGCCAAGAACATCGGCCAGGGCGGGCTGCGCAGCCACGACAATCGTTATGACGTTGCAACCGAATATATCGAAGTCCTCTACAAGCTGTTCGAGGGCAGTTGGGAAGAGGGAGCCGTGCTGCGCGACAAGGAGCGCGGGATATTTGCCGATCCGACAAAAATCCACGAGATCGGCCACAAGGGAAAATATTTCGATGTGCCGGGCTTTCACCTATGCGAACCTTCGCCACAGCGCACGCCCGTTCTCTTCCAGGCCGGCGCCTCGGGTGCCGGCAAGCAGTTCGCCGCCGGCCACGCCGAATGCGTGTTCATCTCGACGCCTCTGAAGGATGCCACCCGCGCCTATGTCGCGGAAATCCGCAAGCGCGCCGCCGAGCAGGGTCGCGATCCGAAAAAGGTGCTGATCTATGCGATGGCAACCATCATCGTCGATGAAACCGACGAAAAGGCACGGGCTAAATATCAGGATTACGCGAACCACGCCTCCTATGACGGCGCCTTGGTCCTGATGTCTGGCTGGACCGGCATCGATTTCGGACACTACAAACCGACGGATACGGTCAAGAAAGTCAAGACAAACGCGATCATCTCCGCCGTCGAGCATCTGGCCGGAGGCGACAAGGTCTGGTCCATCGAAGAGCTTGCAAAATGGGGCGGCATTGGCGGTCTCGGGCCGCTTTTCGTGGGATCGCCATCGACGATCGCCGATCTTCTGCAGGAGTGGGTCGAGGAAACCGACATCGACGGCTTCAACCTGGCTTATGCGCTGGCGCATGACAGCTTTGCCGACGTCATCGGATACGTCGTGCCGGAACTGCAGAAGCGCGGGGTCTACGCGACGCAGTATCGCGAGGGCACACTGCGCGAAAAGCTGTTCGGCGAAGGCCCCTATCTGCCGGGAAACCATCCGGCCCATCGCTTCCGCGACATCGAACGCGTCAAGCGCGACGAGGCCGCGGCGCAATCAACCTTGACCGAAGGGCACGCCCGCCAATCCGAACCGGCCTGACATCATCCCTGCACGGCGCCGAAGGGAAAGCGGCCCGCGCCGCCGGACCGTCGGACTTTGCCTCTGTTAGCCACCATGGAGCGCTGAATTCATGACAACGCCATCCGCACCCGCATTGGAAGTCAAGAACATCTCCCTCGCATTCAAAGGCGTGAAGGCGATCTCCGATCTCAGTTTCGAGGTGGCGCCTCAGGAAATCTGCGCCCTGATCGGCCCGAATGGGGCGGGAAAAAGCTCGCTGCTGAACATACTGAACGGCGTCTATGTTCCCGATTCAGGCGAGATCATCTTCGAGGGCGAACATTTCCATCGGATGCAGCCGCTGGAGGCCGCGCGCCGCGGCATCGGCCGCGGGTTCCAGAACAACGCGCTGTTTTCGGGAATGAGTGTCGCCGACAATGTCATTGCCGGCCTGTCCAGGCATGCTCGCGCAACGCTCCTGGAAGAAGCACTGCTTTTGCCGCGCGCACGCGCCGAGGCGCGCCGTTTCCGCGAGCGCGCCCATGAAGTCCTGCGCCTCTTCGATCTGGAGCGGCATGCCGAGACCACCGTGGCCTTGCTGCCCTACGGCGTGCAGAAGAAGGTCGAACTAGCGCGCGCCATTGTCGCGGCTCCCCGCCTGCTGCTTCTCGATGAACCGCTGGCAGGCATGAACAGCGCCGAGAAACAGGAAATCGCGCAGATCATTGCCAGGCTGAACCGCGACCTGAAGCTGACGATCGTGCTGATCGAGCACGATATCGGCATCGTGCTGAAGCTCGCTCACCATGTCGTCGTGCTCGATTACGGGCGCAAGCTGGCCGATGGCGCGCCGGATACCATTCGCGACAATCCCGAGGTCATCGCCGCGTATCTGGGCCACGACAAGGTTGAGATCGCCGCATGAACATGTTTCTCGAAACCCTCATCGGCGGCCTGCTGGCGGGCACGATGTACTCGCTCGTCGCCATCGGCTTCGTGCTTATCTACAAGGCCTCCGGCGTCTTCAACTACGCGCAGGGGTCCATCCTGCTGTTTGCAGCCCTGACCTTCGTGTCGCTGACCGATCAGGGTGTGCCGGTGCTGGTGGCGCTGGCGATCACGGTGGTCGTGCTTGCGCTGATGGCAGTCGGGATCGAGAGGCTGATCCTGCGCCCGCTCGTCAACCGCAGCCCGATGACGCTGTTCATGGCGACGCTCGGGCTGGCCTACATCGTCGAAGGGACAGCCCAAGGGCTCATGGGGTCGCAGGTCAGGGCGCTCGATCTCGGCATCGAGGATCTGCCGATCTTCCTCGGTGACATCATGATCAGCCAGTTTGATCTCACCGCCGCCGCAGTCGCGCTCGTCCTGGTGGTGGCCCTGTCGCTGCTGTTCAACAAGACCCGCCTCGGAGTTGAGCTCAGGGGCGTGGCCGACGATACTCGCGCCGCTCTCTCCATCGGCATCGATGTCAACCGCATCTGGCAGATCGTCTGGACCATTGCGGGGCTCGTCGGGCTTGTGGCCGGTCTGCTCTGGGGCGCCCGCCAGGGCGTGCAGTTCTCATTGTCGCTGGTGGTGCTGAAGGCCCTGCCGGTGCTCATCATCGGCGGCTTCACCTCTATTGCCGGCGCCATCGTCGGCGGGCTCGTTGTCGGTGCAACGGAAAGCCTAGCCGAAACCTATATCGGCCCCTTCCTCGGCGGCGGCATCACGCCCTGGTTTGCCTATGCGCTGGCGCTCGCCTTCCTCTTCATCCGCCCCGCCGGTCTGTTTGGCGAACAGAAAATCGAAAGAGTCTGAATCATGTCCGATATTGAACTCCGGCTTACCGGCGGCATAGGCGAGGGCGCAAGCACCCGGACACTGGCCGGCATAGCCGCAGCTGCCCTCATTGTTGCCCTACCTTTCCTCGCCACGGAATACTGGATCAATGCTATCGCCGTGCCGTTCCTTATTCTGTCGCTGGCAGGTCTCGGCCTTAACCTTTTGACGGGTTATGCCGGCCAGATATCGCTCGGCGCCGGTGCGTTCATGATGGTGGGCGCCTATGCGGCATTTGCCTTCCAGCTGCGGCTGCCCGAACTGCCGCTGCCATTCGCGCTGATAGCTTCCGGCATCGTCGCCGGCGCGGTCGGGTTCGCCTTCGGCTTTCCCTCGACCCGCATCAAGGGTTTCTATCTGATCGTCAGCACGCTTGCCGCGCAGTTCTTCTTCGAATGGCTGTTTCTCAAATTTCCGTGGTTCTACAACGGTGATCCGTCCGCCACGATCTCGCTTCCAGCGGGTCTGTCCGTCTTCGGCATCGATCTCAACAGCCCGCACGGACGCTATTACCTGACGCTCGCCAGCGTCGCCGTGCTGACCTGGCTTTCCTACAATCTCGTGCGCAGCCAGACCGGTCGCAACTGGATGGCCATCCGCGACATGGATACGGCAGCGGCCGTGATCGGCGTGCCGATCCTGCGCGCGAAACTCCAGGCCTTCGCCGTATCGAGCTTCATCTTGGGCATTGCGGGCGCACTCTGGGCATTTGCGTATCTCGGATCGGCCAGCGTGCAGAGCTTCGGCCTGACGCGATCCTACCAGATACTCTTCATCATCATCATTGGCGGCATGGGCACCATTCGCGGCGCTTATTTCGGAGCCGCCTTCGTCAGCCTGTTGCCGCTGGCGCTCGACTGGCTGTTCCAGCGGCTGCTCGGCGGCCATGTCGACGCCGGACTGCTTCAAAACATCCAGAAGGTGATCTTCGGGGTCCTCATCCTCTGGTTTCTCATCAAGGAACCGGAGGGACTAGCCCGCTTGCTGCAAAGACAGCGTGGAGATTTAGGCAATCGCCGCCTTGCGCGGCTCAAAATCAGGAGACAGACGTGAAGAAACTGATCATTGCCGCGCTTTTGGCGGGTGGCGCCTTCGTGGCGAGCCCCGCCACGCTCAACGCCGCGGACGTGTCGCAATATATCCCGCTGCCGACCTATCGTGTCGGTGCCTACGCCTCTTCGGGCGAACTCTGGTGGGCAGGCGAAAGGGACTATTTCCGCTATATCAATGAGGTCGAGGGCGGCATCGACGGGATAAAACTCAACTACGAAGAGTTCGAGACCGAGTGGAGCCCGGACCGGACTGTCGAGGTCTACGAGCGGGTCAAGGGCGGCAAGGATGGTTCGCCGATCGCTTTCTTCTTCACGCACGGCACGCCCGCGACCTATGCGCTGCTCGAGAAGGCTGCCGCCGACAAGATCCCGCTGATCGATCCGGCCGGTGGGCGCACCGAATCCATCGACGGCAGGGTGTTCCCGTATGCCTTCCCGCTGCTGTTCAGCTATTACAGCCAGGCCTCGACCGGCATCAACTATATCGCGTCCAAGGTCGGTGGGTTCGATAAGCTCAAGGGCTTGAAGATAGCAACCGTCTATCACGACAGCGCCTATGGGCGTGCCACCCAGCCCGCTGTCGACCTGCTCGCCAAGAAATACGGCTTCGAGAACATCCAGATCCCCGTCGCCGATCCAGGCAATGAACAGTCGCCGCAATGGCGCCAGGTCCATGAGCTGAAGCCGGACTGGGTGTTCTTGCGCACCTGGGGTGTCTCCACCGTGGTGGGCATCAAGACGGCAGCCCGCTTCGGCTTTCCGGCCGATCATATCATCGGCGACGTCTGGGCCGGCTCCGAATCCGACGTCATCCCGGCCGGGAAGGCGGCGATCGGCTATTCCGCCCTTGCGCCTTATCCGGCGGGGGCCGATTTCGAGATCCATCAGCGGCTCAAGAAATTCATTCTCGACGCCGGCAAGTCCGACCTGCGCGATCAGAAGTATTTCGGCGCCGTCAATTACAATGTCGGTCTGGTCAATGCCGCGCTCGCCGTGGAGGCGCTCCGCACCGGCTACAAGAAGTTTGGCGCTCGTCCCCTGAATGGCGATGAAGGCCGGTGGGCCTTCGAGCATCTGACCATCGACGAAAACCGTCTCAAGGAGATCGGCTTTGTCGGCCTGCTGCAGCCGATCCAGATCACGCCGCTTGACCATGAAGGCGGCGGCGCTGCCCGCATCCAGAGCTGGGATGGCAAGAAGTGGGTTCTCCAGACCGACTGGATCAAGGCCGACCACGAAGCGCTACGGCCGCTGATCGAGCAGCAAGCCGCCGCCTATGCCAAGGAACACGGCATCGCACCGCGTACGCCAGATACCGAAACCAATTGATATTCCACTTGATAGTCCCACCGGGGGAGGGGCGTCGTGCCCCTCCTTGCCTGAAACAGGAGTTCACCATGCACCAAAAGCTCGCCATGCACCAAAAGCTCTTGCGCGCTGCCCTGGCGGCTGCCACTTCGTTGCTGCTGCTTGCCAGTGCAGCCAAGGCCGTTGAAACCCAGCCGGGTCCCGACAGCGACAACAGTTTTTCCCGATCGCCAGCTATCGCGTCGGCCCCTATGCGGCGTCGGGCGCTTCCATCTGGGCCGGGCAGATCGATTATTACCGCTATATCAACGAAGTCGAAGGCGGCATAAACGGCGTCAAGATTGTCTGGCAGGAATGCGAGACCGAATGGACGGCCGAAAAGGGCATCGAATGCTATGAGCGCTTCAAGCACGGGTTGAACGGCGCTCCGGTCGCCGCCTATTTCCCGAACGGCGCGCCGGCCGCCTATGCGCTTTCCGACCGCGCGGCCACGGACAAGATACCGCTGGTAACACTTGCCTACGGTCGCACCGAGGCCACCGACGGGCGTGTGTTCCCCTATATCTTTCCGGTCATGGTGACCTTCTACAGCGAGGCGTCGGCGGTCGTGAACTATGTTGCCGAGCGCGAAGGCGGCTTCGACAAGCTCAAGGGAAAGAAGATCGCCACCGTCTACCATGACAGCGCCTATGGCCGCGAGACGCTTGATCCGCTCGCCCTTCTGGCAAAGAAATACGGTTTCGAGAATATCCAGATTCCCGTTGCCGATCCGGGCAGCGAACAATCCTCGCAGTGGCGGCAGGTCCGCGAAGCAAAGCCGGACTGGGTGTTCCTGAGAACCTGGGGGGTTTCGACGCCGGTAGCCATCAAGACCGCGGTGCGTTTCGGCTTTCCCGCCGACCACATCATCGGCGATGTCTGGGCTTCGTCCGAGGAAGACGTGATCCCGGCCGGCGAAGCGGCGAAGGGATATCTGGCGCTGACGCCTTATCCGGCCGGCGCCGACTTCAAGATCCACGAGCGTTTGAAGAAGGACATCATCGACGCCGGCAAGTCCGACCTGCGCGATACCAAGGCCTTCGGCAGCGTCTATTACAATTCAGGTCTCGTCGGCGCCCTGCTCTCTGTGGAGATCGTTCGGCAGGCCCAGGCCAAGTTCGGCAACCGCCCGATCACCGGAGAAGAAGGCCAGTGGGCGCTGGAGCACCTGAAGCTTGATGACGCAGCCCTTGAAAGGGCAGGTTTCCGAGGCCTGGTGCAGAACCTCCAACTGACGCCCGCGGACCATGAGGGCGGCGGCGCGGTGCGCGTGCAGCAATGGAACGGGTCCAAATGGTCTCTCGTCAGCGACTGGGTGCAGGCCGATCGCACAACGCTGCGTCCGTTGATCGACGCGAAATCCGAGGCCTATGCCAAGGAGCATGGAATTACGCCCCGCGATATCGGCAGCAACTGACAGGACGCGGCGGCCGCTTTGACGGTTTCCCACGATAAGGAGAAACGCCATGACCACGACATCGAAGCCCGTCGCCCCGGCGGCTGATCAGGACACCCTTCTCGAAGTGTCGGGCATCGAAGTCGTCTATGGGGGCGCCATTCTGGCCGTCGCCGATGTGTCGCTGACGATCGGCAACGGCGAAATCGTTGCTTTGCTTGGAGCGAACGGTGCCGGCAAGAGTACTGTGCTCAAGGCGATTTCGGGCCTGGCCAGCGCCGATCGGGCCAAGGTGGGCCGGGGGCATATTCGCCTCGACGGTGAGGATATTCTCGGGCTTGCGGCCAACAGACTGGCAACGCGGGGCATCGTCCACGTCATGGAAGGGCGCCATGTCTTCTCGCATCTGACGGTCGAGGAGAACCTCTTGACCGGCGCATTTCTGCACCGGCCAAGCCGCAAGGAGCTGCAGCGTCAGCTCGACGACGTCTACGGCTGGTTTCCACGCCTGCGCGACAAGCGGCGCACGCATGCCGGGCTTGCGTCCGGCGGCGAACAGCAGATGCTGGCCATCGGCCGGGCGTTGTTGACGCAACCAAGGCTCGTCCTGCTCGACGAGCCCTCCATGGGGCTCGCACCGCGCATCGTTCAGGAAATCTTCGCGATCATCGCGCGCCTTAACCGGGAGAAAGGGACGGCCTTTCTGCTGGCGGAGCAGAATGCGGCTCTCTCGCTTGCCTACGCACAGCGCGGCTATGTTCTTGACACCGGCCGCGTGGCGCTCGAAGGGCCGGCGGCCGACCTTGCAGCGCGTGACGATCTCCACCGCATCTATCTGGGCGACGCGCCCTGACGCAGTCGTCGCGTTCGATCCGCGAATGTCTTCGAGGATGCATCTCGCGGGCAGAGGCCGGCGGGTGAGGTCCGACCGTCGAGAAGGCCGGGCCGGCTACCGGTCGCCGATCAACGCGGCGCGTAGCGCCTGGATCTGCCGGTTCAAGGCATCGAGCTCGGCCAGCGTCATGCCCGAGCGTTCGACCAAGGTCTCGTTCAGACAGTTGCACTGGACCAGCAGCGCGCGCCCGGCTGATGTCAGGTCGACCTGCACCTGGCGTTCGTCGGTCTGGCTGCGCTGGCGGGTCACCAGCCCGGCTTGCTCCATTCGCTTCACCAGCGGCGTGACGGTGCTCGATTCCAAAGCCAACCGGTTGGCGATGGTGCCGACCGACATCCCATAGGCCTCTCCAAGTGCGTTCAGCACCAGGTACTGCGGATAGGTGATGCCCATCTCGTCCAGCATCGGCTTGTAGGTGCGGTTGATCGCCATGCTGGTGGCATAGAGCGTGAAACAGAGCTGATTGTCCAACGGGAGAGGCACGGCGCATTCCTTTTGCCAATATGGGCATCAATTCGATACCACGAAAAATGATATCGCGATACATATTTTTGTAGACAAGGGTTTTGGGCTCCGTTAGCTATATCGTTATCGCGATATTGTTTATCGCGGAAATAACCAGAAGGAGATTGAGATGACCTCGCAAACCAAGCCCAGCTCCGGTAGCGGCACGATCACCACCAAGGACGGAACGCAGATTTACTACAAGGACTGGGGGACCGGGCAGCCTGTCGTCTTTCATCACGGCTGGCCGTTGAGCAGCGACGATTGGGACGCCCAGATGCTGTTCTTCCTGTCACAGGGCTACCGTGTCATTGCCTATGATCGCCGAGGTCACGGCCGCTCGACCCAGACGGATATCGGCAACGAGATGGATACCTATGCCGCCGATGTGGCGGAACTTGCCGCCCATCTGGGTCTCAAGAACGCCATTCATGTCGGCCATTCGACCGGCGGCGGCGAAGTGGCACGTTATGTCGCTCAATATGGCGCCGGCGGCCGTGTCGCCAAGGCAGTGCTGATCGGCGCGGTACCGCCAATCATGCTCAAGACCGCGGCCAATCCCGACGGCTTGCCGATCGAGGTTTTCGATGGCTTCCGCTCCGCCCAGGCAGCCAATCGCGCCCAGTTCTTCCGCGACATTCCATCAGGTCCGTTCTACGGCTTCAATCGTCCGGGTGCGGAGGTATCGCAGGGCGTCATCGACAATTGGTGGCGCCAGGGCATGATGGGCGGCACCAAGGCGCATTATGATTGCATCAAGGCCTTCTCGGAAACCGACTTCACCGAGGATCTGAAGGCGATCGACGTGCCTGTGCTGGTCATGCACGGCGACGACGACCAGATCGTTCCCATCGCCGACTCGGCGCTGCTGACGATCAAGCTGCTCAAGAAGGGCGAACTCAAGGTCTACAAGGGCTTCCCGCACGGCATGGCCACGACCCATGCGGACGTCATCAACGCCGACCTGCTGGCCTTCTTCAAGGCGTAAGGCGCTTCCGAAGAGACTACAAAGCACCCGCCCTCAGGCGGGTGCAGTTTGTGGGTTCAGATCCGCCTGATCTAGGCGGCCGCCTGCGCCTTGCGCGCTTCCTTCATGTTCGGCAGGAACACGGTGAGCAATCCAAGAAACGGCAAATACGAGCAGATCTGGAAGACGAAATCGATGCCCTTCATATCGGCGACGATACCGAGCACGGCCGCCGCGATGCCGCCCATGCCGAAGGCGAAGCCGAAGAAGATGCCGGCGATCATGCCGACGCGGCCCGGCACGAGCTCCTGCGCAAAGACGACGATGTTCGAGAAGGCCGAGGACAGGATCAGGCCGATCAGCACCGTCAGCACCATTGTCCATTCCAGATTGGCGTAGGGCAGGGCGAGCGTGAAAGGCAGCACGCCGACGATGGAGAACCAGATCATCGCCTTTTGCCCATAGCGGTCGCCGAACGGGCCGCCGAGCAGGATGCCCAGCGCCGAGGCACCGAGGAACAGGAACAGCATGACCTGCGACATCTGCACCGAAACGCCGAACTTATGCATGGAATAGAAGGTGTAGTAGCTGGCGAGGCTGGCGATGTAGGCATTCTTGCTCAGCACCAGCAATGTCAGCACGATCAATGCATTCGTCACCTTGCGGCGCGGGAAAGGCGAAACGAAGCTCGCCGCCTTGCGGGTGCCCTGCGCGGCACGCAGCCGGCTGTACCAGCCGCCGACCTGCCACAAAACGATGATGCCGATCAGCGAGCCGACGGCGAACCAGGAAATGCTGGTCTGGCCGAACGGCACGACGATGAAGGCCGCCAGCAGCGGCCCCATGGACTGGCCGAAATTGCCGCCAACCTGGAACAGCGACTGCGCCAAGCCGAAGCGGCCGCCGGAGGCGAAGCGGGCGATGCGCGAGGATTCCGGATGGAAGATCGCCGAGCCGATGCCGATCAGCGAGGCGCCGATCAGCAGCAGCGAATAATGCCCGGCATAGGCGAGCACGATCAGGCCGATCAGCGATGCCGCCATGCCGTAGGGCAGCGAATAGGGCATCGGCCGCTTGTCGGTGATCATGCCGATCACAGGCTGCAGCAGCGATGCCGTCACCTGAAAGGTGAAGGTCAACAAGCCGATCTGCCAGAAATCGAGGCCATAATTCTCTTTCAGGAGCGGGTAAATGGCCGACAGCAGCGACTGCATGATATCGTTGATGCAATGGCAGAAGCTCACCGCCAGGATGACGGTGAAGGCCGTCGCCTGGGCTGAAGCGTGACTGGTGGTCGCCGGTGGGGCGACGCTGGCGGCTGTCGTATCGGTCAAGGTAGGCTCCGTGGTCTTTTTGGCGGGCACACCCGCAGGCAGTTGACGGACGCTCCTGCGGCCGCCTTGTCGGACGCTCCTGTGGGGCGCCTGGGGACGGTGCCTTATAAGCCGCTTGCGACACGACTTCTTTCGTGGTTTGGTCCAATAGTTTCGCAAGTGGGCCATATCGGATGCCGCACGGCAAAGAAGTCTTTCACGTCGGCAATGTCAATCTCGGCCAGTTGCACGAGAGCCGTTGGCAATGGCTTGAGCAAGTGGCCGGGCCGGCGGTGGCACTGCCGACCGAATATCCGGACGGCTACCGCGTGCCGCAGCACCGCCACAGCCGCAGCCAGCTCTTGCATGCGCTTGTCGGCGTGGTGCTGGTGACGACGCGGTACGGGCGCTGGATGGTGCCGCCCGACCACGCGATGTGGATTCCAGCCGGCACCGAGCATTCCGTCGAGATGCTGGGCGATGTCTCGATGCGTTCGGTTTATGTCATGCCTCAGGCGATCCCCGGGCTGCCTGAAGGCTTGCGCGTCGTCGGCGTCACCGACCTGATGCACAGCCTGATCGTGGAATCGGAAAAGCTGCCGCAAGGCGGCGTTCTGGAAGGACGCGGTGGGCTGATCATGAACCTTTTGCTGCACGAAATCCCGACCTTGCCGGAACGGCCTCTCGGGCTGCCATTCCCGTCCGATCCAAGGCTGTCGGCGCTGTGCCGGTGCTTCGTCGCGGCACCGTCGCCGCACGCGACGATCGACGAGTGGGCCGATGCAGCCGGCATGAGCCGGCGTTCGTTCACGCGCGCCTTCCAGCGCCAGACCGGCCTGTCGCTGTCAACATGGCGCCAGCAGGCCTGCCTGTTCGCGGCGCTGCCCAGGCTGGCGGACGGCGAGCCGATCACCAGGGTGGCGCTCGATCTCGGCTATGACAGCGTGCCGGCCTTCATCACCATGTTCAAGCGCATGCTGGGGACCTCGCCGCGCGGCTATATGCGCGGCGCACGAGAGAGCGTCGAGGTCGCTCGTCGCCTGATCGGGCCGGTTCGGTTGGAAAGCTCTGCGCCGTAACGGCAGGTGCTGTTCTAGAAGCATCTCACCGTTTCACGGAAACGGCGATCTGCTCTAACTCTTTGTCGCAGTTCTAGACGGAAAACCGCTTCACACTTTTCCTGGAATTGCTCTAGTCGAACAGGCTCGACACCGATTCTTCGGTCGCGGTGCGCGAAATGGCTTCGCCCATCAGGTCGGCGATCGAGATGACGCGGATGTTGGGAGCATCGAGCACGCCCTGCGTCGGCTGGATGGAATCGGTGATCACCAGTTCCTGGAGCTTCGAACCGCTGATGCGGGCAACCGCGCCGCCCGACAGCACGCCGTGCGTGATATAGGCGGTGACGCTGGTGGCGCCGTTGGCCAGCAGCGCATCGGCGGCGTTGCACAGCGTGCCGCCGGAATCGACGATGTCGTCGATAAGCAGGCAATCCTTGCCGGCGACCGCGCCGATGATGTTCATGACTTCCGATTCGCCGGGACGCTCGCGGCGCTTGTCGACGATGGCCAGTTGCGCATCGAAGCGCTTGGCCAGCGCACGGGCGCGGACCACGCCGCCAATGTCGGGCGAGACCACCACGACGTTGCCGAGCTGCTTGTATTTGGCCTTCACGTCGCGGGCCATCACCGGCACGGAAAACAGATTGTCGGTCGGAATGTCGAAGAAGCCCTGGATCTGGCCGGCATGCAGGTCAAGCGTCAGAACGCGGTCGACACCGGCGCGGGTGATCATGTTGGCGACCAGCTTGGCCGAGATCGGCGTGCGGCCGGAGGCGCGGCGGTCCTGCCTGGCGTAGCCGAAATAGGGGATGACCGCCGTGATGCGCTTGGCCGAGGAACGCATGAAGGCATCGATCATGATGAGCAATTCCATCAAATGATCGTTGGTTGGGAACGAGGTCGATTGCAGGATGAAGACATCCTCGCCGCGCACGTTTTCCTGGATTTCGACGAAGATTTCCTGGTCGGCGAAGCGCCTGACCGTGGCTTTGCCCAGCGGGACGTTGAGGTACCGGGCGACCGCTTCGGCCAGCACCCTGTTGGAATTGCCCGCGAAGAGTTTCATGCACGGTTCCTGGTGGAGGATGATGAGACCTGACGGACTCGCTTGCGCCCTTTAACCGGGCTTTTAGCGGCCCGCGCCGGTATTGCAAGCGCCGAGATCGGGAATCCGCCGGCTAAACTCAAGAAAGCTCCGCGCCATCGCCGGGCTGCCACAGGGAGCAGCGGACTTGCGCTGCTCCTTCTTCTCGTTGGGCATCGGATTTTCCCAAAACTGTCTCCACTTTTGGGTCCGATGCCTCTAGCCGGCCTTGCCGCCGAGCCAGGCCGCGAATTGGTCGATGGTCTGGTCGGCGATCGTCTGCATGGTGGCCGGCGAGACCCCCTTCCAGCTGTCGCCGCCCACGCTGGCGCCGGAATTGACCGACGGGGCCTTCTGCTGACCATTGATGCGGTGCAGCCGGTTGCCGGCGGGGTCATAGACATCCCAGACATAGATGACGGTGGTGTCGGCGCCTTCCGACATCGTCGAGAAATAGCCCTTCAGCACATGTGTCACGGTCTGGTCGGCGCTGCCGGCGAGCGTGATACCGCGCTGCCTGGCGCGGGTCTGCAACTCCGCCGTCAGAGGTGTCGCGGCTTCTACCGAAGCGCCGACGATCGGCGCGATCTGCAGGCGGGTCTTCGACAGGATGGCAGCGCTTTGGGCTGATGTGACCGGTGCGGCGGTGGTTGCGAAAGCGCCCGCCGTGCTGGTGGCGGGCCCGGCCGGAACCGTGCTGCCTGACGTTGCGGGCAGCGTCTGGGTCGACGTCGCCGGCGGCGTGATCGCCGACGGTTCGAGCACGTCCTTTGCGTTGGTGCAGGCGGCAAGAGCCAATGCCACAAGCAATGACACGGTCGTCACATGCGATCGTCTCATTTGCCTTCTAACTCCTTGGCGAAGAACGCCTCCCATTGTGGATTCACTGTACGATCAAGTCGAGATCATGGCGGGACAGCGGCTTGGGCTGGGATTCGGTGGTCAGGTAGGTGCGGCCAAGCGTCATCGCCGTCTCGGTATCGGAGTCCATGATGATCATATGGGCGAACAGCGTCATGTTGGGCGCGATCGGTTCGGGATTGCCCTGGTAGAACATCGGCATGTCCATCCAGGACGGGGTGAAGCGGGCGCCGACTGAATAGCCGCAGGCGTTCAGCCGGTGCTTGGTCAGGCCGTGCGCCTCCATGGTGCGGGCATGAGCATCGAAGACGTCGCCGAAGCTGTTGCCCGGCATCATCGCCTTCTCGACAGCCAGGAGTGCTGCGCGGGCGGCGTCGAACAGTTCCTGATGGCGCTTCGACACCTTGCCGGTCAGCACCGTGCGCATCATCGGCGCATGGTAGTGGTTGAAGACGCCGGCCCATTCGAGCGTCAGCTGGTCATTTTTGGTGAGCTTGCGGCGGCCGGCCTTGTAGCGGCACAGCAGCGCATCGACGCCGGAGCCGATGATGAATTCGTTGGCCGGATAGTCGCCGCCGCCGGCAAAGATCGCACCCTGCATGGCGGCCAGGATCAGGGCTTCGTCGCCGCCCTGCTTGATCAGCGGCAGCGCCGCGTCGAGCGCATCATCGGAAAGATTGGCGGCCTTCTCGGCCTTGGCGACCTCGGCCGGGCTCTTGAACAGGCGCAGACGGCCGACAATGCCGGACGCATCGGCGATCTGGCCGAAGGTCTGCAACTGTTCGTCGAGCCGTCGGCCATTGAACGCGGTCAGGCCATGGGTGTCGTATTCGACACCGATGCGGGCGCCGAGCAGGTCGAGTTCGTTGAGCAGATTGCGCAGGTCGACCGCCGGATTGGCGCCGTTGCGGTCCGTCCACAAGACGATATTGTCGATAATCGAGGTCTGACGCGCCTGGCGCAGGTCGGCCGAGCGGGTCAGAAGCACCATCGAACCGTCGGCCTTCACTACCAGGCACTGGAAGAAGCAGAAGCCGAACGTGTCGTAGCCGGTCAGCCAGTACATGCTTTCCTGCGCGAACAGCAGGATGGCGTCGAGCTTCTTTTCGGCCATCTCGATGATCAGCCGGTCGCGCCGCGCGTCAAATTCAGATCGTTCAAAATGCAGCGCCATTATTCCCTCTCCAAGACAATTGCCGAAACCTGCCGGCCGTAATCGGGCTCCTTGCGATGCGTGGTGCGCCGGTAGGAGTAGAACAGGCCTTCCTCGGCGTAAGTGCAGCGGTCAAGGCCCTCAGCCGTCACGCCGGCCTTGGCCAACCGGTCAACCGTGTAGCGGTTGAGATCGAACATCGCATGGCCGGCATTGGCGGACGGCGCGAAATAGAGGATGTTTTCGGCGGCGACTTCGACAAAGCGGGCGACGAATTCCGGGCCGACCTCGTAGTTTTTCGGGCCGATGGAGGGGCCTAGCACGGCGACGATGTTTTGGCGCCGGGCGCCGAGGCTTTCCATCGCCAGGATGGTGTTTTCGAGCACGCCGGTGAACGCGCCTTTCCAGCCGGCGTGCGCGGCGCCGATGATGCGCGCCTGCGCATCGGCGAACAGCACGGGACCGCAATCGGCGGTAGAAGCGCCGATGGCGATGCCCGGCCGGTCGGTGACGATGGCGTCTGCCTTGGGCCGCTCGCCGGCAAAGGGCTCCCTGGCGATGATGACGTCGGGCGAATGGACCTGCCAGGCGGTCAACAGATGGCTCGCCGGCACGCCCATCCATGCCGCGACGCGGCCGCGGTTCTGCGCCACAAGCATCGGGTCGTCATTCGATCCGGTGCCGATGTTGAGGCCCTGGTAGATGCCGCCGGAGACACCGCCGACGCGGGTGAAATAGCCGTGGCGGATGCCTTGTGCCCGCGCCTTGTCCAGCAGCGGCGACCGAACGGGATCCGGTTTGGTCTGATTCAGCATGCGGGCGTTGTTGTCCGTGTGGGCGGTTTCGTCAAGAAGAAGGTGCTTGGTCGAGAACAGGCGCTGCAAAGCGCGGACGGGAGATTGGGAGGGGTGGCGGTAAAAAGTCAATCCGCCCCGGCGAAAGGCCGAACCTCCACGCCGCGGGGTAGCACCGCAAGCACCTTGAACAGCTCGCCCATGGCTTGCGGCCCTGCGAGGCGCTCGACGTCCCCGGCGATCCTTTCGCGCGCCGCCTGGCCGGCATCGGCGCCAAGCCGGCCGGCGCGCTCGAGGATACCCATGCCGAGGAGGAAGTCGCCCTGTGTCGTCAGATGGGCTTCGAGGCCATGTGCACGCACGATCGCGGCAAGGGCGGCGAAATCGACATGGGAGGTGAGGTCGGCCTCACCGGGATTGGCCAGCACATCTTCGTGATCGTGGCTGCGCAAGGCCTGAAGCGTGTCCCCGACACCCGGCTGGAAATGGCCGTAGTCGAGAAACAGGCCAACGCCGCCATGCCTGGATATGCGCTCGGCGATCGTTGCCATGAGCGCGGTGCGGGCAGGCGCCACTTCGGCAATCGCACCTTGCGGCGCTTGAGTGGCATCGGCGGGCAGCAGCGTCGGGTCGACCGAACCGGCGCCGGCGAAGAAGCAAAGGTCGTTGGTCTCGTCGAGGCCGACCATGCGCTCGCGCCAGCCGGTGCCGGCTCGGACGAACTGGCGGATGGGCACGGCGTCGAACAGTTCGTTGCCGACGATGAACAGCGGTTGCTGCGGCAAGGTCTCGATGGTTTCATGCCAGCCAACCGCGAAGGGTGTGGCGCCAAGCGTCTGCTTCTGCACCTCGGTCAGGCGCGGGCTGGTCTCGATCATGGCGAAGGTGGCGCCGCTGGCCAGATCAGGATCGAGCCGCGACAGCGTACGCAACATGTCCTTCATCAGCGTGCCGCGGCCGGGGCCGATCTCGGCGATGGTGGCCGGCAGCGGCCGGCCGCTCGCCTGCCACGCCTGGTACATCCACACGGCGACCAGTTCGCCGAACATCTGGCTGATTTCCGGCGCGGTGATGAAGTCGCCGCCCGCACCAAAAGGCTCGCGCGTCGTGTAGTAGCCGTCCGCCGGGTCGAACAGGCACAGCGCCATGTATTCGTTGATCGGAAGTGGCCCCAATGCCTCGATCAGGTCGACGATGCGGGTTTTCAGCCGTGTCATGCCGGCTGCGGCTGCGCCACCGGCCTGGCGGTCAGCATCGCCCAGATACCGGCCAGCACCATCGGCGTCGACAGGATCATGCCCATGGTCAGCCAGTTGGTGCCGAGGAGGTAGCCGAGCTGCTGGTCGGGCTCGCGGAAGAACTCGACGAAAATGCGCGACAGGCCGTAGCCGCAGATGAAGGCGCCGCCGACGAAGCGCGGCGTCTTCAGCTTGAGGCGCGAATGGGTGAGGATGCGCAGCACGAGGAACAGCACCACGCCTTCGAGAAGCGCCTCGTAGAGCTGGCTCGGGTGACGGGCAAACGGCCCGCCATTGGGAAACTCGAAAGCCCAGGGCACGTCGGTTGGCCGGCCCCACAGCTCGGAATTGATGAAATTGGCGACGCGCACCAAGCCAAGGCCGACCGGCACGCCGGCGGCCACGACGTCAAACAGCGACCATGTGCGGATGCCGCGCTTGATGGAAAACAGCGTCATGGCGAGGATGACGCCAAGCAGGCCGCCATGGAACGACATACCGCCTTGCCAGACCGCCAAGATGTCGAGCGGGTGGGCGATGTAGCGCGGCAGATCATAGAACAGCACATAGCCGGTGCGGCCGCCCAGCACGACGCCGATGGCCGCCCAGACGATGAAGTCGTCGAGATCCTCCGGCTTCATCAGCAGGACGCCGTTCGGCCATAGCTTGGCATTAGAGGCGAGCCGCTTGGCATACCACCAGGCGAACAGGATGCCGACGATATAGCCGACGCCATACCAATGCACCGCCAGCGGCCCGATCTGGATGAGGATCGGGTTGATGTTGGGGAAGGGTAGGGAGGCCAGCGGCAGCAGGAAATATTCGTTCAACGGGGAACTCTCATTGCGAAACGCGTTTGCGCGCGGACCATGCGGCAGGGTTTTGGCAGGGTCAAGGCAAGGTGGGCGCCCTCGACTTGATGCCGCAGCGCGGCGCAACATGCTTGCATTCGACGCGCGGCGCCATTACCTCATTTCGAGCAAGCGAGGATTTGCCATGTCGACCGGACCGAACCGCATTCTCGATGAATTCGCCAAGCTGATGACCGATGCCGCCGGCGCTGCCCAGGGCGTGCGCCGGGAGGTGGAGACCGCCTTCAAAGGCCAGGCCGAACGCATCCTCAACACCATGGACGTGGTGCAGCGCGAAGAGTTCGAGGCCGCGCGCGAGATGGCCGCCAAGGCCCGGGAAGAAAACACCCGCCTTGCCGCCCGTATCGAGGTGCTCGAGGCGAAGCTTGCGGAACTGGCCGGTGACGCCGCACCGGCGGCGGCGGCCAAGCCCCGCACAAAAAAATAATCGTTAAACTTTTCCACATAGCCCGATCCTGAAAAGCGCTTTGCCGTGAATCGCTTAACGGCATTGCATGAATCTTTGTGACAGCGGCTTTCCACATGCGAATGACGCAGTGCGAAAAATTGGGCTGTTCACGCGACTCCCGATCAATAGACTGAATTTGTTGCATGATTCGGAGCAGGGTCATGCGACCGGGCGGTGGGGTCCGGTCTGGGGTCTTTGCGTCGAGAAGTAGTCTTTTGCGCAGGAAAGTCCTGGCCGTCCGAGTTCTAGACAAGATTGTTCGTTGTGTGTGCCCTCCCGCGGAGCGTGTGGCGGCGCTCGTACAGAACGACAGGAAGCATTCCATGGAACTTCTCGAACTCGAATTCTCCCGCGAAATCCATCCGGTGGATGTTATCGAGCAGGTGGCCCACAACAACGACTGGTCCTTTGAGCGGGCAGGCGACGACGAGATTTCGATCTCGGTTGCCGGAAGCTGGACCGACTATCACGTCTCCTTTTCGTGGATGGAGGATTTCGAAGCGCTGCACCTGGCCTGTGCCTTCGACATCAAGGTGCCGGAGACCCGCGCGCTGGAAGTGATGCGGCTCTTGTCGTTGATCAACGAGCAGATGCTGTTTGGCCATTTCGACCTTTGGGAGCAGGAGGGCGCGATTATGTTCCGCCAGTCGCTGCTGCTGGCCGGCGGGGTCGAGCCGTCGAGCCAGCAGGTCGAAGTGCTGCTGTCGTCGGCGCTGGAAGCCTGCGAATGCTATTTCCAGGCGTTCCAGTTCGTCGTCTGGTCGGGAACCTCGGCCAAGGACGCCCTGGCCGGCGTGCTGTTCGAGACCTACGGCAACGCCTGAGTCCCCGTAAGGCAGACAAGAACCAAGATGAGTTCGAACAGCGAGCGCAAGCCCGAGATCAGTTTTGCCGATTTCGATCGTGTCGACATCCGCGCCGGCACGATCGTCGAGGCCGAACCGTTTCCCGAGGCGCGCAAACCCGCATTCAAGCTGAAGATCGATTTCGGCCCAGGCATCGGCATCAAGAAATCGTCGGCGCAGATCACCAAATATTATACACCGGAGACGCTGATCGGCCGGCAGGTGTTCGCGGTGGTCAATTTCCCGCCGCGCCAGATCGGTCCATTCATGTCGGAAGTGCTGACGCTCGGCTTTCCCGACGAAGAGGGCGCTGTGGTGCTCGGCGCGATTGAGCGCAAGGTGCCGGATGGCGGGCGGTTGTTTTAGGCTAGAGGAACGACCGTCGCGTTCCTTCGCGCTTCCTCCGTGTTGCTGATGTCGAACAGTACGGTGCCGCCAGCCTTTGGTCAGGCCGCCAGCTTGCGCGTTGTGCCCAGTGCTTCCTCGACCGTATCGAGAAACATCTCCGCACAGGCTTTCCAGCTATAGCGCATGGCACGTTCGCGGGCTTCGGCACGGTCTACATTGAGCGCGGCAAGCGAGGCCTCGCGCAGATCGTTGGAGACCGCGCCGCCAAAGCCGTCGCCGACGATGTCGATCGGCCCGGTCACCGGATAGGCGGCAACCGGCGTGCCGCTGGCCAATGCCTCGATGATGACGTTGCCGAACGTGTCGGTGCGGCTCGGGAAGACGAAGACATCGGCCGAGGCATAGATCTCGGCCAGTTCGTCGTTGGGGCGATGGCCAAGGAAATGCGCTTGCGGATATTTTGCCTTGAGCCTGGCAAGCTCGGGGCCTTCGCCGACGATCACCTTGCTGCCCGGCAGGTCGAGGTCGAGAAAGGCGGAGAGGTTCTTTTCGATGGCGACGCGGCCGACGCAGAGGAAGACAGGGCCGGGGAAGCCGGGATCCTTCTTCTTGTCGGGCCGGAAATGGTCGGTGTCGACGCCGCGCGTCCACGGCCGCAGCTTGGTGAAGCCGCGCGCTGAGAGGTCGTCTGCGAGCGACTGGGTGGCGACCAGCGTGCCTTGGCCGGAATTGTGGAAATCGCGCAGCCAGCGATAGGCCCAGTTCTCCGGCACCGGCAGCCGTGCGCTGAGATATTCGGGGAAGCGCGTGTGATAGCTGGTGGTGAACGGCCTGCCGGCATTGCGGCAATAGCGCCGCGCCATGATGCCGAGCGGTCCTTCGGTGACGATGTGGATGTGGTCGGCTCTGCCGGCGTCGATCAGGCGCGCGACATGGCCGGGCGTGGTCAGCGCCAGCCTGATGTCGGGATAGGTCGGCAAGGGCAGGGTGCGAAAGATGTTCGGCGTCAGGAAATCCACGGCGACATCGAAGGATTTCAGCGTCTCGGTGAGCCGCTCCAGCGTGTGGACAACGCCGTTAACCTGCGGCCGCCAGGCATCGGTGACCATCAATATGCGCATGGCGGCCCTTTGCAGGAAAGGTCGACGGTTGCCTTGAGACGATGCCGGAACGGCGACCAGCCCGCTGCTCTCGCTTCGCTCCAGCGCACCCGGACGGGCACGGGGTCGAAGTGAGGCGGCAAGGCCGAATCAATTGAGGTCGCGCGCTTCATGCACGCTCTTGATCATGGTTTCATGACGGGCGGATGAAGCCGGTTTCCACTTTTCGGAATCGTGCCCCGTTATGCGGGAACCTTGATGACAGCGCGCAGTCCGCCGAGCGGGCTGTCTTCAAGGGTGATGTCGCCGCCATGGGAACGGGCGATGTCGCGGGCGATCGACAGGCCGAGCCCGGTGCCGCTGGCATCGAGGTTGCGGGCCTCGTCGAGCCGCACGAAGGGTTTGAACACATCTTCGCGCCGGTCAGCGGGGATGCCCGGACCATCGTCGTCGATGGTGACCAGCAGCGAGCCGCGGCCATGGGTGGCGTTGACTTCCACCGTCTTGGCATAGCGGAAGGCGTTGCCGATCACGTTGGACATCAGCCGGGCAAAGGCGTTCGGCCGCACATGCACATCGGGGTCTCCGGCAAGCGTCGTCGACAGCTTGCGCTTGCGCAGCCTGGCCTCCTCGTCGAGCTTCTCGAAATAGGCCTCGAGATCGAACCGTCCGGCGTCTTCCGAAGCCTCGCCACGGGCAAAGGCGAGATAGCCTTCGAGCATCGACTGCATGTCGTCGATGTCCTGGTCGAGCGCGGCCTTGGTCTCGGCCTTGCCGCCGGAAAGCGCCAACTGCAGCTTGAAGCGGGTGAGGATGGTTCGCAGGTCATGGCTGACGCCGGTCAGCATGGCGGTGCGTTGCTCGATCTGGCGCTCGATGCGCTCGCGCATCTGCATGAAGGCAAAGCCGGCGCGGCGAACCTCCTCGGCGCCGCGCGGCCGGAAGTCGCGCGGCATCGGCCGGCCCTTGCCGAAGCTTTCGGCGGCTTCGGCGAGCATCAGGATCGGCCGGATCTGGTTGCGCAGGAAGGGAATGGCGATCATCAGGAGCACCAGCGAGGTGCCGACCATCCAGATCAGGAAGATGTGGGTGTTGGAGGCATAGGCCTGGCTGCGGCGTACGAAGACGCGCAGCACCTTGCCCTCGAGCTGCACGCGCACCTCGACGATGTTGGAGTTGCCGACCGTGTCGATCCAGAACGGGCGGTTGATCTGGCGGGTGATCTCCGACGAGAGAACATCATCCAAAATCGAGAAAAACGGTTTTGGGCCGGGCGCGGGCAGCGGGTCGGGCGGCAAGAGGTCGACCTTCAACTGCATGCGGTCCTGGGCGATGCGGATGATGTTGGTGTAGTCGGCATCGCGCGGATAGGTCTCGATCAGGTCGATGATGGCGGCAATGTCGCGCACGGTGGCCTGCGACAGGCGCTGCGTCACGGTTGCCCAATGACGTTCCATGAAGACGAAGGCGACGACCGATTGCAGCAGGATCATCGGCGCGATGACGATGATCAGCGAGCGGGCATAGAGCCGCTTGGGCATATAGAGCGAGACGAGGCGCCAGAAGCGGTTCCAGGCGCGCGGCACCGCCTTCAGCGTCCGCGCGGCGCGTGCGCTCAAGCCGCCATTGCCCGGCTGTTCCAGTTCCGTGGTTGCCATTCGCTCATTTCGCTTGCCCGCAGCCGCTCAGCAGGCCGCAGGCGGCATTCTATTCCACGCTGAGCCGATACCCAATACCGCGCACGGTCTGCAGCCAGACCGGGTTGGACGGATCG
The DNA here is from genome assembly GCF_040321815.1 of Mesorhizobium sp. M0239. Lineage (NCBI taxonomy): Bacteria > Pseudomonadati > Pseudomonadota > Alphaproteobacteria > Hyphomicrobiales > Phyllobacteriaceae > Mesorhizobium > Mesorhizobium sp. M0239. Next base: position 98,679 of record NZ_JAMYSG010000006.1, on the reverse strand, counting down.
CGCTCGATCTTGCGGCGCAGCCGGTTGATCTGGACGTCGATGGTGCGCTCGCCGACCTCCGAATCGTCACCGACAAGCTCGTGGCGGGGTATCGTCTCGCCGGCCCTTGCCGCGAAGATCGCCAGGATCTCCTGTTCGCGGTCGGTCAGCTTCAGCGCCTCGCCGCCACGCTTCAATTCGCGCCGGGCGATCTGGAAGGTGTAGGGGCCGAAGACCAACTGCTCGACCTTGGGCGTGGTCGCCGGGCCACCACGGCGAAGGATGTTGTTGATGCGCAGGATCAGCTCGCGCGGATCGAACGGCTTCGGCAGGTAGTCGTCGGCGCCGGCCTCAAGCCCTGAGATGCGGCTGTCGGTCTCCGACAGGGCCGTCAGCATCAGGATCGGTACGTTCTTTTCGGCCCGCAGCGACTTGGTCAGGTCGACGCCCGTCTCACCCGGCATCATGACGTCCAGCACCAGAAGGTCGAAGTCGAGGCCGGCAAGCTTGCGCCTGGCTTCGCCGGCATTGCCGGCGACGGTGACGCGAAAGCCGTTTTCGGTCAGATACTGCTTGAGAAGATTGCGGATTCGGGTGTCGTCGTCGACCACAAGCAGGTGTGGCGCGTCGTCGTCCGGTGCGGCCGCGTGATCGACCCGTTCAGTGCTCTCCATGGCTTTTCCCTGACATTTTTGCGGACCCAACGTCGATCTGCGCCCTCAGTTCCGGATTGACCATCGCTTCGAGGAACCGTTCCACCAAGGTTCGTTCGGCTATTCCGGAATCTCCCAATGCAGCATGGATGCGGCGCGACTGTGGCCGCGCCAGCGCCAACGCCAGCGCACGGCCCTTGGCCGTCGGGTAAAGCTCGCGCTGGCGGCGGTCGCGCGGACCTTGCAACTGCACGACATGGTCGGTGTCGATCAATTGCTTGAGCACGCGGGCCAGGCTCTGCTTGGTGATCTTCAGCACGTCGAGCAGTTCGGCGACCGTCAGGCCAGGCCTGCGGTTGACGAAATGCAGCACCCGGTGATGGGCACGGCCGAAGCCGTAGTCGGCCAGGATCTGGTCCGGATCGGAGGTGAAGTCGCGATAGGCAAAGAAGAGCAGTTCGATGATGGCGAAGTCGATGCCGTCCTCGACCGACATCGCGGTCCTGATCGGTTTTCCGGCGGCTGGGCTTCGATCCGTCATTATTTCTCCGTGGGAAAGAGAGATTATGTCAGTACTATTGACGTAATTTCCCTGCAATGGTAATTTTTGACAAGCTTTTGGGCGGATTGCGAACGAAAAGGCAAGGGAAGCCGGTTTTTCCGGAATTTCCTAAGTTTGCCAGAGCGCAATTATCCGCCTACGCTCCACCATAAAAGCCGCTTTGGGCGGCCGACACGAAACACACAACGATACAACTATCCGGGCTGCCGCCCGTGGGAGGTTACCATGGCATCCGTTCCCTTCGATCAACTCGATGGCTTCATCTGGATGAACGGCGAATTCGTCCAATGGGGTGACGCCAAGATCCATGTGCTGACGCACGGGCTGCATTACGCCAGCGCCGTTTTCGAGGGAGAGCGTGCCTATGGCGGCGAGATCTTCAAGCTCAACGAACACACCGAGCGCCTGCATGAATCGGCACGCCTGCTCGGTTTCAATATCCCCTATTCGGTGGCCGAGCTCAACGACGCCTCTTCCACGCTTCTCAAGAAGCAGGGTTTCCAGGACGCCTATGTCCGGCCGATTGCCTGGCGCGGCAGTGAGCAGATGGGCGTCTCGGCGCAGAACAACCGCATCAACTGCGCCATCGCCATCTGGCAATGGCCGAGCTATTTCGATCCTGCGCAGAAGCTGAAAGGCATCCGTCTCGATGTGGCGGAATGGCGCCGGCCCGACCCGCGCACCGCGCCTTCCAAGTCGAAGGCCGCCGGCCTCTACATGATCTGCACCATGTCCAAGCACGCCGCCGAGGCCAAAGGCTATGCCGACGCCATGATGCTCGACTGGCGTGGCCAGGTCGCCGAAGCGACCGGAGCCAACATCTTCTTCGTCAAGGAGGGCAAGATTCACACACCCAAGCCCGACTGCTTCCTCGACGGCATCACCCGCCGCACGGTCATTGGGCTGGCCAAGGATCGCGCCTTGGAGGTGATTGAACGCGCCATCCTGCCGGAAGAGCTGGAAAGCTTCGAGCAGTGCTTCCTGACCGGGACGGCAGCGGAAGTGACGCCGGTTTCCGAGATCGGGCCTTACCGATTCGAGGTCGGCGAAATAGCCAAGAATCTTATGAATGACTATTCTGCGGCCGTTCAGCCCAAGCACGCGATCGCCGCAGAATAACGAAAGTCACAGCTTTTTTAGGAAGTAGGGGCGGTTTTCGGGCCGCCCCTTTTATTTCAGCGTTTCTGCATTTGACTTTCGTCCAATTCGGCGTCTCATGATGGTGTCGGCCCGGGAGGCTGACAGCTATGGAGGGACTAATCATATGGACATGAACACGCTTCTTCCGATCATCATACAGATGATTACTGGCGTCATCGGTGGTCAGGCGGTCGGTGCGGCGCTCAAGACGGCGGCGATGGGTCAGCTTCCCAAAATCCTGGGCGGAGCCATTGGCGGCGTCGGCGGTGCGGCGATCCTCGGCAGCCTGCTGGGTGGCGGTGCGGTCGATCCGGCGGCTGCGGCAGCAGCAACGAGCGGTCTCGGCAGCGCGCTGAACCTGCAGAACATCGTCGGCGGCGCCGGCGGCGGCGCGATCCTGACCGCCATTCTCGGCGCGGTCATGGGCGCCATGAAGAAGTAGGCAGGCCGTTTCGGTCTTTTCAAATGGGTGGCTTCGGCCGCCCATTTCCGTTTTCGGAGCTACCGATGTTCGTCTTTCGAGGGTGGACGCCCTTTGTCCGCGCCTCTACATCACCCGTGAACATCGAAAGGACGATCATGGGTCAGCTCAATGCCGGCATCGTGCCGGTCACACCGTTCCAGCAGAATTGCACCATCCTGTTCGACATGGATGACAAGCATGGCGTCGTCGTCGATCCTGGCGGCGATATCGACAAGGTGCTGGCGGTGCTGAAGGACAATGCGATCTCAGCCGGGGCTATCTGGATAACGCATGGCCACATCGACCATGCCGGCGGCGCAATGGAGTTGAAGGAGGCGCTCGGCGTCGAGATCATCGGTCCGCATGAGGCCGACAAGTCGCTGCTCGACAATCTGGAAAACCAGGGCAAGCGCTACGGCATCGCCGGAGCGCGTAACTGCGTGCCCGACCGGTTCCTGGCCGAAGGCGAGACCGTGTCGTTCGGCGGCCATGTGTTCGAGGTGCTGCACTGCCCCGGCCATGCACCAGGTCACGTTGTTTATTACAACCGCGCGGCCAAGTTCGCCCATGTCGGCGACGTGCTGTTCCGCGGCTCGGTCGGCCGCACCGACCTGCCGGGCGGCGACCACGCGGCGCTGATCGCTTCGATCAAGGACAAGCTCCTGCCGCTCGGCGACGACATCGGCTTCATCTGTGGCCACGGTCCCGGCGGACGTTTTGGCGAGGAGAGGCGGACCAACCCTTTTTTGACTTGAACCAGGCTCGGAACCGTAGCTGTTTTCATCAGCCTCAAGCGACCGTTGACATTGTAGGGACCACAACAAAAAAGCGCTGGCCTTGCGGTCAGCGCTTTTCTGTTTTGGGGCAGGGAAGCCCTTGGTTTAATTGGCAGTGCAGAAATGCTGTTCGCCGTCATTGCCGGTGAACGTTCCGGTACGGGAATTGAAGCTGCGGTAGCGGTCCGAGCAGTATTCGTACCAGTCACGCGTCCACGGCTCGGCATAACGATCGGCGTAGACCACCCGCGGCTCCGCATAGTAGCGGCGCACCGGGGCCGGGCGTATCACCACGTCACGATCGTAACCGTCATCGTAGTAGCGGTCAGCGCCGGGCGGCGGCCGGTCATTGGCCAATGCACCACCGATCAGCGCGCCGGCCGCGAGGCCGAGCACGCCGGCGGCAATGGCATCGCCGTTGCCATGATGGCCATGATGACGGCGCCAGTCGCGTGCATTGGCGGCGGGCAAGGCCGTGAGCGTGGTAGCGACCACCGCAGCGGCCAGGACGGCGGTTTTGAAAATTCGGTTCATGTCGATCTCCTTCGTGCCGGCCCGTGTAGTTCGGGGATGCGGTCCGGCTTTACCGAAGACTAATATGCGACCGTGGCTGAACGGGGGCTGAACGGATTTTTACGTGTCTATTCAAAACAGACGTCAAAAATCATAGGCTCTCAAGGGAGCGATCTGCCTGGGATCGCCGGTTTGAAGCCGGCTCAGCCGACCGACAGGTTGACGGCCTTGGGACCCTTGCCGCGCTTGTCCGGCTCGGTGTCGAACGACACTTTCTGGCCATCCTCGAGACCGGGAAGACCGGACGCCTGCACGGCTGAAATATGGACGAAAACATCCTTCGCTCCATCATCGGGCGTGATGAAGCCGAAGCCCTTGGCATGGTTGAAGAATTTGACGGTGCCGGTCTGCGGCATGGGAAGCTCCTTTGTCCCATAGACTCCAGTCTCGGGCCGGCAAATGCCCGAGTGGAAATTTGTCCTTTATTTTAGCGTCATCGGCAAGGGAAAGTTTTGCGGGCGTCTAAAGCACGTTGCGGCATGCTTTGGGTCTTTGTTTTTATGCACGTCGTTGCCCAGAACCTGGCGGCTTGGGCGACATCACCGGCCCGCGCCTTCGATAAGGAAAAGGCGCGACGAAGATCGCCGCGCCTTTCAAAATTCAGATCCCTCTCCAAGCCAGGTGCAGGCATGGAGCCTCCCTCGCACGTCCGAGTGACATGCGGCGCGCCGATGGCTCAGGCTGCGCGGAGGTTGACGGCCTTGGGGCCCTTGCCCATGCGGTCCGGCTCGACGTCGAAGGTGACCTTCTGGCCGTCGACGAGCGTGCGCAAGCCGGAGGCTTCGATCGCGGAGATATGGACGAACACATCCTTGGCGCCACCATCGGGCGTGATGAAACCGAAGCCTTTGGTCGCGTTGAAGAATTTAACGGTGCCGGTCTGGGCCATTGGGGAAACTCCTTCACCCGTTCAGTCTTTGGTGGTCCCGCCCGCCGCCTGGCGCAAAGGGCAGTTCCCGGTGGTTGCTTCGGCAGTCATGCATTGGCGCATGGTCAAACCCCCCGCCGAAAACGGGGCCGTCAGAGATTCACAGTATCGGGGAAAGGTCGTCCAAAACGTTCCGCTCTCCGGGTCGCAAATGCCCGAACACGGAATTTATCGCACGGAAACGTGATGGTTGCAAGATACCGCCGCGGGCCGCCACACTGGGCGCATCCCGACGCAAGGATCGACTGACTTGGGCATCGATGGGCTCGGCATAGGCTTGCTTGCCGGTCGGGTCATCGGCCAGAGCCAGCCCACGAATGGGCCAGACATCGGCGGCGCGCTATCCCCCCTTGCGGGCCAGGCGCCGTTGTCGTTTGCGAGGCTCAAACGGGGTTGCATTTGGCAAAGGAATGGCGAGGATCGGTAACCGGGGACCGATCGTGGGAGATCATCATGAAATTTCTGGCGGCAATCTTTTCGCGGCAGGGTTTTGTCATCCTGTTGCTGTCGGCAATTCTTGCCGCCTGCACCGTCGTCGTCGATGAGGGACCAGGGCCGCGCCCGCGTCCGCCACGGCCCGAACCGCAATATTGCAGCAAGCAGTACGAGCCGGTCTGTGCCCGCCGCGGCGGCGACCGCCAGACCTTCGCCAATGCCTGTCTTGCCGACCGGGCCGGCTACCGCATCGTGCGCGACGGCCCGTGCCGCGACGGCGGCGGTGGCGGTGGCGGTGGCGGTGGCGGTGAAGAGCAGACGTTCTGCACCCGCGAATATGCTCCGGTCTGCGGCCGCCGTCATGGCGAGATGCGCACCTTCCCCAATTCCTGCGAAGCCCGCGCCGCGGACTATCGCGTCGTTGGTGACGGGCCGTGCTGAGAACGATGCGCCTTGTTGAGGACGACAGGCGTCAAGCCGTCGGCTTCACCTGGCGACAGTAGGCGATGAACTCGGACGCGGGCATGGGTCTGGCGAAAAGCCAGCCCTGGGCGTAGTCGACGTCGCGCGCCGCGAGGTAGTCGGCTTGCGCCTGCGTTTCCACGCCCTCGGCAACGATCTTCAGCTTTAGTGTCTTGGCCATGTCGATGATATGCGGGGTGACGGAACTGGTGGCAGAATTCGTGCTGATCGTATCGATGAACGATTTGTCGATCTTGAGCGCATCGAGCGGCAGCCCCTCGAGATAGGACAGGCTGGAATAGCCGGTGCCGAAGTCGTCGATTGCCACTGCGTGGCCAAGTTCGCGGGCACGAACGAGCGTCGAGCGGGCCGAGTTGATATCGACGAAACCTCGCTCCGTCGCCTCGAGCCAGATTTGCTGGGGCCGGATCCCGGTGTGCTGCAACGCCTTTTCGATGATAGGCAGGACCCGCGCGGTGCCGACATCGGTTGCGCTGAGATTGATGGCGATGTGAAGCGAGCGGTCGGCGACCAGAAGCCTGTTCAGGTCGAACACAACCATCGCAATGACCTGATCGGTGATCGCCGTGATCAGGCCGCTCTCTTCCGCCAGCGGAATGAAGAGATCGGGCCGGACCAGGGAACCGTTCGGCCGCTTCCAGCGCACCAGCGCTTCCGCCCCGATGCAATTGCCGGTCCTGAGTTCGACGATCGGCTGATAGTGGACGATGAATTCGCGCTTGCGTACGGCGATCTGCAATTCTCCCAAGGGCGAAAGCCGCCTTCGCGACAGCCACACAACCATGCCGATGATGAAGGCGGCCATGAAGGCGCCGAGCGGGAGCAGCAGAAATTGCTGCTGGCGAACGCTGCCCAGGATCTGGCTTGTCGGTTCGGTGGCGACAGCGATCCAGCCCGTCTCGCGCGCCGTGGCAAACAGGAGATCGTCATCGATGCCTTTGCTGGGGCCGGCGATGATCTTCTCGACGCGGGCGGGATCCGGTCCGTTCAGCGCGCCAAGCAGGATGCCCGTTTGCGTCGTCAAAGCGAGCTGGACACCGGGATCGACGATGACGTCGACAAAGCGTACCGGATCGACAAGGACATTGTGGTCCCTGTATTGCAGCGCCATCAGAAAATGGTCCTCGCTCATCACCGGCTGCATGCGGGCGGTGACGGCAATGCCGTCCCTGGTGGTGAAGTCCGGGATGGATTGCGCAACGCGCCCTTCAGTCAGTCCCCAGGAAGAGCATTTGAGCAGGCCATTTTCGAAATAGCCCATCTCTTCGATCGGGCGCGTGTTGATGGTGAGTTGCCGCATGCGGGCTATATGGTCCGCCGAACAGCGGATGCCGGTGAACTGGTCGATCTGCCGCAAAGCGGCGGTGGCATCCTTGAGCGAGATGTCGGCCCTGGCGATGGCGCGGCTGGCGAACAGCTGCAGCCGCTCATGTTCCTTTTGGACGGCCTGAATCCAAGCGAGATGAAACATAGCCGCGATTGGCACGATGGCGCCCAGCATGGCCAACACACCGCCGTCACGATGATGCGCGACCTGTCCATGCGCCTCCTGCCTTCTGGTATGAGCGGCGATCGTGGGTGGTCGCCCGCAACGTCTCGGCCACCAATCGCGGCAGCGGCCCGGTTCAGGCGGATCTTAGGGCCTCGATCTTACGTGAACTTTAATGGAGTCGTTGGGCAGCACCGCTGCTCTAAACCGGATAGGCGCCGTCGGCCGGGCCGGCATAAAGCTCGCTGCCATTGTCGTCGCAAATGCGCAGGCGATCGGGGATTTGCGGCATGGCCAGCGTGTGGAACAGCGCGGTGGCGCCCTGCAGCGCGGCGCGCAGGTTCGGCGCCTCCAGTGATACCTTGTCGAGAGTGGCTTCGTCGGCGTCGCGCGACCGGTAGAACTCGATGACGAAATTCAAGCGCGCCTCCGTGGCAGAGCATTGCGCGGGCCTGTTCAGTCAATTCGTCCCCCACAGAGGGACAACGGAGAGGACGCACGAGGCGCGCCCTCCAGTTTGTCAGCCCTTCGACTTCGGCTTCAGGCTGCTCTCCGCCTGCTTGACCGAGGAGCCGAACGGGGAGGCGGGCTTGGCCACGACCTTGTCCTTCTTCGGCTTGCGCGTTTCGCGGTTGCTTCGCTGTTGACCTTTGGACATGTCGTGCTCCTGCTTCAGTGTTGGCTTGGCGGTGGGGTCTCAGATAAGCGGGTTGCTGGCAACAACCGGGTTGCCGGCAACAACCGGATCTGCCGGTTCGAGATTGTCTTCGGTGGTGACCCGCTCATAGGTCTCCTGCTCGCTGCGGATGCGGTACTGCGGCGAACCATCCTTGACCGGCAGCCTGCTCTTGATCTGGAACAGTTCGGCGGTCTTCTGGACGAGGCCGGTGCGGCTCTTCATGCGCACGGTCTGACCGATCGAAAACTGGTGCGCGGGCGTGTCGGTACGCGGGCGCGCATTCTGCTGGAAACGGATCATGCTGCATTCTCCCTGTCGCGCTTCAGCGCTGTTTCGAGTGCGAGGTAATCGATGGCGACAAGCTGGCTGGTGGGCGGGTTTTCCGCTGCCCTTGCCGGCAGATGGATGAAAGTGGCGACGCGGCGCCAGGCAAGCCGCGACATGCCCTCGATCAGCTCTTCGTCGTGGTCGATGTCGTAGTCGCCGGCCGGCAGCTGCCCTTCCAGTCCGCCGAGCACGAAAGGTGCGGTGAAGTGCGCGATGGAGTGGGTGGTGCGGTCCGGCATTGTCTTACCTATGCAAAGCAGCGGTCCTGAAAACAAAAAAGCGGGGACGAGCCCCGCTTTCCTATTTCCGGCAGTCGCTGGAAATAAGCCGCTTTCGAGAGCTGCCAGTACATCCGTGGTCAGCGTTCATCGAATTCGGCCGGATCAGATCAATTGCAAATTGGCGGCCGACTCGCGGCCCTTGGTGTCACGCTCCAACTCGAACTGCAGCTTCTGGCCTTCGGCGAGGCCGGGGAAGCCGGCGCGCTCCAGTGCGCTGACATGGACAAAGACGTCCTTGCCGCCATCGGTCGGCTGAATGAAGCCGAAGCCCTTCTGGCCATTGTAGAACTTCACGGTTCCGGTGTTCATGTCGGTCTTTCGAAGAATGAGAATGGTCGCGCGGAGCGAATATGCCGCGCGCCCGGTATCGATGATTTGGAATGAGATTGGCGGGTCGAGAACCTCTGACGCCGCGAGATGCCAATTCTGGCCCAAAGCGATCCTGTACAAATAGGCCTTTGTTGTAATTTAATCAAGGCGTTTTAAAATAAAATTGGGTTTCATTCAAAAAATTGCGCGCTGTAACTATCAGAAAAATGATGATACAAATTCATACAATTCAAAAACTGTTTGAAGCTTAGCGGGAATAATTCTCCCGGTATTTTCATTTTTCTTGTGAATTGAAGAAGGAGACCTCGTGATGTCCGTAAAGACGCCAACAGGCACCCCCGTAACGATCACGCCGGTCGCAAAGCCGGTAATGGCAAAGCCGATGGTTGTCCTGTCGCCGCGGCTGACTGTCAGAAGTGACGAGGCGGCAAAGCGAAGGATCGCCGACACCGATGGAACGGTCCGGCGTGCCAGGCAGGTTGCCGAGACCAATCGCCTGATTTGATCTTTCCGCACCGACGAAAGGACGAGACAGCAGGCGAAGCCTTGAACCTGCGGCGCCGATGGCTTAGATCGCCACAGGCGGACAAAACACGGCAGGTTTCCCATCAACAGAGATCAAAGACGAGCGGCGGGTGCGGGAGCCAGGTCTGGCGCAGGCGGACAGCCGCCGCTGGGCCTCGACCAGTATGTGCAGCAGGCGTTGCAACTGCATCAGGCCGGGCGCCGGCAAGAGGCTGAGACGATCTACCGGCAGGTGCTGGCGCGTCAGCCCAAGCACGCCGCCGCCGCGCATTTCCTGGGACTGCTGCTGCACCAGACCGGGCGCAGCGAAGAAGGGCTGGATCTCATCGAACGGTCGGTGAGCCTGCAGCCGACGAATCCCGATTTCCTCAACAATTTCGGGACGGTGATGCGCGACCTCGGCCGCCCTGCTGCGGCCATCGATTTCTTCCGCGGGGCGGTGGATCTGCGGCCGGACCAGCTCGCGGCGCGCGACAATCTAGGCTCATCGCTGAAGCAGGTCGGCCAGTTCGAAGAGGCCGAAGAGATTTATCGCGGCACGGTTGCACGCAACCCATTTCATGTGCGCGCCCGCATCGGGCTTGCCGAAACCCTGCAGGAAGCCGGGCGGCTGGATGAGGCGCTCGCCGTCTTCCGCGAAGCGCTGACGATCCGGCCCAAGGATGCCGACCTGCTGCACGGGCTCGGCGTCGGGTTGATGGAAAAGGGCAAGCTTGACGAGGCGGCCGACCTGTTCCGGCAGGCGTTGGCGATCAATCCCGCCATGGCCACAGCCTGGCTGATGCTGACGCAGGTCAAGCGCCAGAAGGAGCGCGACAGCGAGCTTGGGGGCATGGAGGCCCAGCATGCCAAGGCGCCGCAGGACAGCCTGGCACGCATGCAGCTGTCTTTCGGACTCGGCAAGGCGAATGACGATCTCAGGGATTATGGCCGGGCCTTCGACTATTTCGCCGAAGGCAATGCGATCCGCCGCAAAGACATCGACTACGATCAGGCCAGGACGCGGGCCGAGTTCGAAGCGATGAAGGCCACCTTCGATGCCGGCTTCTTCGAGAAGCACAGGCCCAGCTCAATCAGCGACGACACGCCGATCTTCATCGTCGGCATGCCGCGTTCGGGCACGACGCTGGTCGAACAGATCATTGCCAGCCATCCGCAGGTCTACGGCGCAGGCGAGCTCAGCATCTTGAAGAAGGCGGTCGGCAAGCAGTTCCCGGCGACCATGCCGGGTGGCTTCCCATGGGGCGTATCGGATACCGGCGATGCGGATTTTGCCGAGGCAGGCCAAGCTTATCTCGACATGCTGCATGCCCGCTATCCGAACATGCGTCACGTCACCGACAAAATGCCAGGCAACTTCCTGCTTGTCGGCTTCATCCACATGATGATGCCGAAGGCCAGGATCATCCACTGCGCGCGCGATGCAGCGGCCACCTGCCTGTCGATCTACAAGGTGCATTTCCGCGGCGACAGCCATCGCTATGGCTACGATCTCGGCGAGCTCGCCGACTTCCACAATCTCTACACCGACATCATGAAGCATTGGCACACGGTGCTGCCGGGCGTCGTGCATGATGTACGCTACGAGGATTTTGTCGCCGACCAGGACGGACAGACGCGGGCATTGATCGCTCATCTCGGCCTGCCTTGGGACGATGCGGCACTATCGTTCCACGAAACCGACCGACCGGTTCGCACGGCTTCAGCCGCACAGGTGCGCCAGCCGATGTATCAGGGGTCGGTCGATCTGTGGAAGCGCTATGGAGACCGGCTCAAGCCGCTGCTGGACAAGCTGGATTAGTGCAACGCTATCTAGCTGATCGCGTGGCCTTAGAGATTGGCCTAAGCACTCGCGTCGTCATCCTAGGGGCTTCGCGACGGAGCTTCGCTCCTGCTTCGCCCTAGGATGACGAAGCTGAGGCTTCTTCTAATCGCTACCGGCTGCTCAAAGCTCAATGAATGGCTTGAAGCCACCGAAGATCATGCGCTTGCCGTCGAACGGCATGTCCGCCCAATCGGCCTTCAAGCGCGGGTCGGCCATCACCTTGGCCATGACGGCATCGCGGCTCTCCCGCGACTCATAGACGGCCCAGGCGAAGACGACGATCTCGTCGTCCTTGGCCTGCACGGCACGCGGGAAGGACGTGACCTCGCCATAGGGCACGTCGTCGCCGATGCATTCGACATAGGCGAGCGCGCCATGTTCCCTCCAGATAGGCCCTGCGAGGTTGGCCAGCTTCTTGTAGTCATCGAGTTTTGCCTTGGATACGGCAAGTACGAAACCATCGACATAGGACATTTTGGATCTCCTCCTGGAAGTTCACGGGGCCTCACCGGCGCTGGCCGGTGAGGGGCTCGGGCCATCGGCGGCAGATCAGGCTTTCTTCACCGGCGCGTTCATCGCCCATTCGACGCCGAACGGGTCGCGCATATTGCCCCATTGATCACCCCAGAACATGACCTGGAGCGGCACGGCGACTTCGCAGCCGGCATCGACGGCGCGCTTCCACCAGGCTTCGATATCGTCGCTGCCGAGGTGAAGCTGCATTGTGTAACCCTGCGGCTTGACGGCGGGCATTCCGTTTTCCGGATAGAAATCGGAGAGCATGAGCGTCGAGCCGTTGATGTAGAGGTGAATGTGCATGGTGCGGCCTTTTTCGTCCGCCGGATAGGCAAAGACCTGCTCCGCGCCGAAGGCCTTCTTGTAGAATTCGGCAGCCTTGAAGGCGCCATCCAACTGCAGATAGGGGGTCAATCCGCCGAGCACTTTGGCCGCGGGCTGAACGGGGGTCTGGTCAGTCATTTGTTGTTCCTCTTTGCGTTTGGCCTTGCGAGCCAAAGGACGGATGAGGCGGCGGCGATCCTACATGGCGGCGAATTTTTTTTGGCGGTCGGCCCTTGATAATCCCGGACAGCCCGCGGGCTCGAGCGAGAGGCCTGAAACGAACTTGCGTCGGCGGCCCCCAATCAGAGCGCAATTCTCGCTGCTCGCGGGCTAGAACAGTTGGACGCGAACGCCGCTTCAACCCCGGGATGGCAATGATCCTCTACTATCAGACCCACTCACCCTTCGCGCGTAAGGCGCTCGTCTTCGCTCATGAGGTCGGCATTGCCGATCGGCTCGAGGTCATTCATCACGAGACCAGTCCGACCTTGCGCAATGCTCGCGTCTACGCCGAAAATCCGCTCGGCAAAGTGCCGGTGCTGTTGCGGCCCGACGCGTCGCCGATGTTCGATTCCGATGTCATCTGCGCCTATCTCGACACACTGCATGACGGCCGCAAGCTGCTGCCGCAGGGCGGCGAGGCGCGCTGGCAGGCGTTGCGGCTGCAGTCGGTTGCCCAAGGCCTGGCTCAGACGGGTATAGCCTTGCGCTGGGAGACGGAAAGAAGACCCGAACAGCTGCGTTATAGCGCTCTCGCCGACGGACACCGGGAAAAGATCGAGGCGAGCTACGATTGGATCGAAAGCACGCTGGACGACGAGGCACCGCTCCATGTCGGCCATATAGCCTTGGCCACGACGCTGTCCTGGATGGCGTTCCGCCACCTTCCGCCTTTTCGCTCACGGGCGCGGCTGACGCGCTGGTTCGACGCTTTCGAGAAGCGCGTATCGATGCAGGCGACGCCGCTTTCAGGCGATACGCATGACTGACCAGCACCTCGTGACATTCGGCGTCAATAGCGGCGGCCGTTTTGCGCGTCGAAGACGTCCGGAAAGCCGATATCCTTGCGCAGCGAGGCTGGCAGTGAAAGCAGGATGCGCTCGCTGCGGTGACGAGCGCGCGCTGCCGCATATCGGGTTGCGACGCGACCGATGGATGAAAGAACCGACATGATAAATTCTCCCTGGGTTGGCGCCGGCATCATCGTGTCGGCATCCCAAGGACGCGACGGGCTGAGGCTATCCGACAGACCGTCGAGATTTTTTATCGCGGCGTCTGATGGTCTGTCCGAATGCTGCCGTGCGGACCTACGCAACCCTGAGCGTAGGGATCGCTGAAACATCAACTTCACGCTCTGCGTGCCAAGCATCGAAAGCCGCTTGCATTCGAAGCCAAATCGCGGCGCCGTCGCCGAACAGCTTCCCGAGGCGAGCGGCCACAGCCGGCGAAACCGGCTTCTTTTCGCGGATGATGTCATAGAGCTGCTGCCGGGAGATCCCGAGCAGATTTGCAATTTCCACCTTGGTCTTTCCAGTTGCCGGGATAATGTCCTCAAGCAGCGCTCCCGGGTGGGAGGGACAACGCTCAATAGGACGCGTCGGCTCGTGCACGGTCATAAGTCGAACTTCTCCAGTCTGGCCGCCTCAGTGATATTGCTCGAAATCGACGCGGGCGGCGTCCTTGCCGTCGAACTCGAATGTGATGCACCACGGACCGTTGACGTGGACCGTGTAGCGGATTGGATCGAAGCCTTTCAGCGGGTGGAAATCGAAGCCGGGAAGGTTCATTTCCTCCGGCTTCTCCGAAGCTTCCAGGCGGTCAAGCCGGACAAGAATGCGCTTGTGCATCTTGGCGTCGATCTTGCCGGTCTTTCCAGTTTGAAAGAGGTCCGACAGCGCCTTGTTCTTGAAGGACTTGATCATCGGTATATGTAAACAGATTGCTTACAAAAAACAAGGTCTGTAAGCAAATAATTTACATGCCAGTCGACTCCGTTGGCCTCATCCTGCCGTTTCAACCACCGAGCGGAAGAAATCCTCCGGGTCTTCGACTTCGGTGAGCTTCCGCTTCTCGATCAGCCAGAATCGGTTGCCGATGGCGCGGATGAAGGAGCGGTCGTGCGAGGCGAGCACGCAGCTTGCCTGATGTGCCAGCAGTTCCGCTTCCAGCGCTTCCTGGCCGTCGATGTCGAGATGGTTGGTCGGCTCGTCGAGCAGATAGAAGTTGGGATCGGCGACCCTGAGCGCCAGCATCATCAGCCGCGCCTTCTGGCCGCCGGACAGCACGCCGATCTTTTTCTCCTGCATCTCGATGACCACGCCGGCGCCGGCCAGCAACGACCGTGCGCGCTGCTCGCCGATATCGTAGCGCCGCGAGACCAGCGCCAGCGGCGTGTCGTCGCCGCTGATGCCGGACAGCGCCTGGTCGCTGTAGCCGAGCACGGTCGACGGCGTCACCTTCACATTCCGCAACGTGTCCGGTTCGATGATGGCATTGCGGATCAAGGTGACGAAGCGCGACTTGCCGACGCCATTGCGGCCGAGCAGCACGATGCGGTCGCCCTGGCAGATGTGGCGCTTGCCGGTCCGAAACAGCAGCGTGCCGTCGGGTGTTTCGACAGCCGCGTCGTCGAGCGTGATCAGCACTTTGGCATGGGTGCCGCGATTGGCCAGTTTGATGGCACCCGCCGACTTCTCGCGATGCGCCGGGTTCGCCGCTTCCTCCAGTTTTTCGGCCCGCTGGTTGAGTTGCTTGGTCTTGACCGTCAGCAGATCGCTGCCCGAATTGATGCCGATGTTGTTGAGCTTGGCCGCCTGTCGGCGCAATTGCTGCGCCACCTTCATGTCGCGCTGGAACTTGCGCTCCGTCGAAGCATCGACCTCGTCGAGCGCCAGCCTGGCGCGGGAGTAGGGCAGGGCAAACACCGGCGACTGTTCCGGGCGCAGGAACAGCGTCCGGTTGGTGGTGGCGTCGAGAAAGGCGCGGTCGTGGCTGGCGATGACGACGGGCACCTCGCGCGGCAGCGTGTTCAGCCAGGTTTCGAGCTGGCTGATGCGGGCAAGGTCGAGATGGTTGGTCGGCTCGTCGAGCAGCAGCACGTCCGGATCGGTCACCCAGACGCGGGCGATCAGCGCCAGCCTCTGCCAGCCGCCGCTCAGCGCCTGCATTGGCCGCTCGCGCATCGGCTCCGGCACATCGAGCGAATCGAGAACCACGTCGACACGCCACAGCTCGCTGTCGGCCTGCTCGGCCGGCAAGGCGTCGGCCACTACCTGATGGAAGCTGCGGGTGAGAAGGGCCGGGGCAACAGATTGCTCGACATGACCGACGCGCAGGCCGCGCGTGCGGGTGATGTCACCGGAGGTCGGCTCCATCTCGCCGGTTAGGCATTTCAGCAAGGTCGACTTGCCGCGGCCATTGGCGGCGACAATGCCGAGCCGGTCGCCGGAGCCGATGGTGAGGTCGAGATTGGCAAACAGCGGCGCACTCATGGTGACGCCGAGGGATTTGAGGCTGATCAGGGCCATTTTGATTTCTCTGGTCTTGCCGGAGGAAAAGTCCGGTTCAATGCACTTTGACGGTGCGCAGGCTGGCCATCAGGCTCGGCGTTGCAACACCACGAAGGGCAGACCAAAAAATCGAAGCGGGAAAACCCGGACCGTCCCTGGTCAGCCCTGCAAGCAAGCTCGCAGGGCAGAAATCGGGCCACGCTGACGATGGTGACGATGAAACGTAAACACGTGAGCCCTCCTTTCAAGACGTTCGAGTGTGCGGAGCGATTACACCAAAGGCGAGGCTGGTGGCAAGTGGGCGGTCCAGGAGGGAGCGAAGCGCTGAAGCTGCCAATCTCCCCACTCGTGGGGGAGATGTCCGGCAGGACAGAGGGGGGCGCTGTCCTGCCGGCGTTTGAATGAATTACTTCCCTGGCCGTCCGGTCTTGCCGGGCCTGCGCTTTTCGCGGCGGGCGTCGCTTGGATCCTCGTAGGAGCCGATGCCGGCGCGTTGGCGGACGATTGGTTTGCCGTCGTGTTCCTTCGCGCCCCCCTCTGTCCTGCCGGACATCTCCCGCACTTGGGGGGAGATCGGCTGCGGCTTGGCAGGCACTTTTCCTTCTACCGGCTTTTCGGTCCGCCGCACGGTCATCTCATCAAGCGAGTTCTTCTTGAACAGCGGCTTGACCGGCTCGCCGGGAATGCCGAAATCGGAGCCATGTGCCTCTTCGGCCGACTGTTTCTTGAACAGCGAGCGCGACACGGCGCCGGCCGGTGTCGTCATGTCGGTGCCAGGGCCCATATCGTCGATCGAAGGCTTGGCAAACAGCGGCTTCTTTACCGGTACGGCGCCATCGGCGCCCATTTCGTCGAGCGCTGGTTTGCGGAAGAGGTTGGGCCGGGCGGCCCTGGCGACTTCCTCTGCGGCCTGTGCCGCGTCGAGCTTGCGGAAACGCTCCTGTTCCTCTGCTGTCCGATGTTTGGCCACGCCCTTGTTGTGCTTGCCCTTTTCGCGACCTGAGGCAGGGCTTTCCATATCGGCGTATTTGGCCAGCGGGTCTTCGGAGATGGACAGTTCCATCTCTCGCAGACGCTTGATCTCGTCGCGGATGCGGGCTGCCTTCTCGAAGTCGAGATTGGCCGCGGCATCGCGCATCTGCTTTTCCATCGCGTCGAGATGGGCCTTGAGGTTGTTGCCCATCATGGCGCCGGCATTGTCGGTGAACTGCGAAATGTCGGCGCGGACGTGGTCCTTCTCGTAGACCGAATCCAGAATGTCGGAGATGCGCGACTTGACCGATTCCGGCGTGATGCCGTTGGCCTCGTTCCATTCCACCTGCTTTTCGCGGCGGCGGTTGGTTTCGGCCATCGCCCGTTCCATCGAGCCGGTCACCTGGTCGGCATAGAGGATGACCTTGCCGTCGACGTTTCTGGCGGCGCGGCCGATGGTCTGGATCAGCGAGGTTTCCGAGCGCAGAAACCCTTCCTTGTCGGCGTCGAGAATGGCGACGAAGCCGCATTCGGGAATGTCGAGGCCTTCGCGCAGCAGGTTGATGCCGACCAGCACGTCGAAGGCGCCGAGGCGCAGATCGCGCAGGATCTCGATGCGCTCCAGCGTGTCGATGTCGGAGTGCATGTAGCGGACGCGGATGCCTTGCTCATGTAGATATTCGGTCAAATCCTCGGCCATGCGCTTGGTCAGCACCGTGACCAGCGTGCGATAGCCGGCCTTGGTGGTGTCGCGGATTTCGCCGACGACATCGTCGACCTGGGTCTTGGCCGGGCGAACCTCGACCGGCGGATCGATCAGGCCGGTCGGGCGGATGACCTGTTCGGCGAAGACGCCGCCGGCCTGCTCCATTTCCCAGCCGCCAGGGGTCGCCGAGACGGCGACCGAAAGCGGACGCATGGCATCCCATTCCTCGAAGCGCAGCGGCCGGTTGTCCATGCAGGACGGCAGACGGAAGCCGTATTCGGCCAGTGTCGCCTTGCGGCGAAAGTCGCCGCGATACATGCCGCCGATCTGCGGCACGGTGACATGGCTTTCATCGATGAAGACCAGCGCGTTGTCGGGAATGTACTCGAACAGCGTCGGTGGCGGATCACCCGGCTGGCGGCCGGTGAGATAGCGCGAATAGTTCTCGATGCCGGCGCAGGAGCCGGTGGCTTCCAGCATTTCGAGGTCGAAGCGGCAGCGCTGTTCCAGCCGCTGCGCCTCAAGCAGGCGGCCTGCGCGCTCGAGTTCGACCAGCCGGTGCTTGAGCTCTTCCTTGATCGACTTGATCGCCTGGTTCAGCGTCGGGCGCGGCGTCACATAGTGCGAATTGGCGTAGATCTTGACGCTTTTCAGCTCGCCGGTCTTCTGGCCGGTCAGCGGATCGAACTCGGTGATCTGCTCGATCTCGTCGCCGAACATCGAGATGCGCCAGGCGCGGTCTTCCAGGTGGGCGGGGAAGATCTCGATCGTGTCGCCACGCACGCGGAACGAGCCGCGAACGAAATTGATGTCCTGCCGTTTGTACTGCTGGGCGACGAGATCGGCGAGCAGCGCGCGCTGGTCGAGCCGGTCGCCGATCTGCATCTGGAAGGTCATCGCCGTGTAGGTCTCGACCGAGCCGATACCATAGATGCAGGACACCGAGGCGACGATGATGACGTCGTCGCGCTCGAGCAGCGAACGCGTCGCCGAATGGCGCATGCGGTCGATCTGCTCGTTGATCGAGGATTCCTTCTCGATGAAAGTGTCGGTGCGCGGGACGTAGGCTTCCGGCTGGTAATAGTCGTAGTAGGAGACGAAATACTCGACGGCGTTTTCCGGGAAGAATTTCTTGAACTCGGAATAGAGCTGCGCCGCCAGCGTCTTGTTCGGCGCCAGGATCAAGGCAGGGCGCTGCGTCTCCTCGATCACCTTGGCCATAGTGAAGGTTTTTCCGGAGCCGGTGACGCCGAGCAGCACTTGGGTCCGGTCGTTGTTGTCGACGCCTTCGACCAGATCCTTGATCGCGGTCGGCTGATCGCCGGCCGGCTCGAAATCCGAAACCATCTTGATGGCAATGCCGCCTTCGGATTTTTCCGGGCGGGCAGGGCGATGCGGCGTCCACAGCACGCCGTCCTTGTGCAGCGGATTGCCGGATTCGATCAACGCCGACAGTGCCGCCACCGTCGCGGTGACGCTGCCCGAAGCCATGGTCTCGGCGTCCTCCAGCGAGATGTCGAGGCCAGCGACCGGATTGAGGCCGGCTGCCGTGCGCTCCCTGGCTGACGCCGCGCCACCCATCGAGGTGCCGCGCGAACTGCGTCCCGGCGAGCTCGAGCGCTCGGGTATCTTCTTCGACGGCTTCGGCGATTTGCCGCCGTCGCCCTTGCCGACAAGACGTCCTTCGTTTTCGGCTTCCTGCTCGATCTGCTCGGCCCAATCCGCGATCGAACCGGTCAGCGGCGTGCCAGAGAGCTCCGGCTGCGGCATCTCGGCGAAACCGCCTTTGTGCAGCGGCTCGGAGGCGTCGAGGAAATCGGTCAGCGGGCTGCGCCGCTTCG
This sequence comes from Mesorhizobium sp. M0239, assembly GCF_040321815.1. NCBI lineage: Bacteria > Pseudomonadati > Pseudomonadota > Alphaproteobacteria > Hyphomicrobiales > Phyllobacteriaceae > Mesorhizobium > Mesorhizobium sp. M0239. The sequence goes on along the minus strand of NZ_JAMYSG010000006.1, from coordinate 79,363 downwards.
GCGCGGCGCGGTCGTCGTTCGCCGTCGGCGGCGTTTTCTTATCGGGGGATTTGGCCATGTCCCGAATATGGGATTTCCTGGCCAAAATGGAAAGAGCGCGGTGGGGAGAGGCGTGCCGAACAGCGCTGCTCCTGACAGCAGGCTGTCAGGAGCAGGCGGGAAGGTGCGGCCGAAAGCCTCTTGTCGCTACACGCCCCTGGCGGCTGATGCGACCTGCGTCGCCGACCCGTTCAGGCGCGGCACCACGACAAGGCGTTTGATCTTGCCCTTCTTGTAGGCGGCGAGGAAGCGCGCATAGTCCTTGAAGGCGACGCAACCGCTCGACTGGCCGTAGCGGCCTCGAAGCAGGTAGGTATGGGCCAGAAAGCCGTCGCGATTGTATTTGTTGCGGCCATCGGCCGGTGTCAGGCGCAAGGCCTCCACTCCGTGGAAGCGCGTCTCGCGCAGCGACAGATTGTAGGTGTTGGGCGGTGTCGGTCCGCGGTTCTTCTGGTCGGCATAACGCGGCTGGTCCGTCATGGCGCCGATGCCAGAATGAGCCTCGAGCCTTGAGCCGTCAGGCATGTAGACGGTGCCGGCGCTGATATCGTAGACGGCGACGCCATTTCCGGCTCCGCTTCTGGATCCCGGCGAGTTGAACAGATTTCTGAACGCCTTGCCAAGGCCGCCCGAAGGCGTGTCGGGCTTAGCATAGGCCAGCACATCGCCGCCATCGGCTGGCCGGCCTTGCCGCGTCGGTTTCGCCGGCTGGGCCTGCTGGACCGTCTCGCGTGCCGGCTTCGATTGCTGGGCGGGCTTGAGCTGCTGAACAGATTTGGGCTGCTGAACGGGCTTAGGCTGCTGCTGGACGATTTTGGGCTGCGGCGGGTCGAATTGCGGGCGGCGGGTCGGCAACGGCACGTCGTCGGTCAGCGCGTCCGGCAGCGAGGCGGCATCGCCGGGTTGATCCTGCTGGGTTTCGACGGGTGAAACCGCGACATCGGCTGACGATTCCTCGATCGGCAGCGGTGAGGCGAACGCCTCGTCGTCGGCCGGCAGCGACTGCACGAGGGCAAGCGCCAACTGCGAATTGTCCGGCGTATCGGATTGGGCAAAGCCCATCGGCTGCGGTGCGGTCTGCACGACCACCGAGCCGGTATCCAGCCGGGCGAAACGTTCGGCCGCCGGAACTGGCATGTTATCGGACAGGCTGGCCGTGACCTGGACGGACGGCACCAGCGACGCCTCGGCAATTCGCGGTGCGACGGTGGAGATCACCGGGCGCGTGTTGGCAGTGGCGGCAGGCTTTCCGGCGTCGGCAAAGGCAGCGGCCAGCTTCATCGGCGAAAGCGACGCTTCCATGCGTTCGAAGCGCTCCTGCGCCTTCGACTTCACGGCGGCTGGCATCGGCTTTGCCTGCGCTACAAGGCGTTCGGACTTTTCCGCCCGTGAGCTTACCCTGGCCAGCTTGAAACAGCTGGCACCGCACTGCACCGAATGATCATGCAGGGCCTGAGTGCCGCCATTGGCATTGGCCAGCACGAAGGGTGCTTTCAAGAAGTGCTGTTTCAGCGGATCGGTAAATGCGAGCGATCCCGGCATGGACAGCGTCTGGGGCAGGCCAACCGAAGTCGCCGACAGCGAGGCGCCGACGGAACTGAGGCCGGCCATGGTGCCGATCAGCCAAAGGCCGATGGCAGTGCTGACGCAGGGCAGTGCGACCCAGCGGGCCACCCGGCCAGCGTTGAAGGAAGAGGAACGCGGAGCATCGACGAACTCGCCGCCCTCACGCTGTCCCCGGTTTTTTTTATGTGTACTCAACAACGCCATGCAACCAATCTCGCTTCAATCGGTTTCCCCGTACGTGGCCTTGAGAGCCGCGACGACCATTCTGTGAGTGATCCCAGGTGGTCCCCGACGCGTTTGCCGCGTCTGTAGTTGGTTGCCAATTGCTTCAAAATATGGACAAAGTTGGTTAATCAATTCCTCTCAAAACCAACGACGAGATGTGGATTTTGGCCAAATCAGCCTTCGTCCACGGCCAGGAAAGTGGTGTTGTCGCCCTTCCGACCTGGTTTTGCTGCCTGTTTTTGGCGGCCGAGTCAAGCAAAACAGCCGCTGCTAATTTTTGCGAAGCGCCTTCGCGCGGCATCTGCAGTGAGGTGACTGCCAGCAGACATCGCTTGGGAAAGGCGCCTGTTTCCAGTAAAAATGTTGCCGGTCTTGCCAAGATTTCCCCTGCGGAAGAGCCTCAACATCCCGCCCTCAGTTGAACCAGAGCGCAAAGGTCAGAAACCCGCCGCCGCCGAACTGGCGCTGGATCTGGTCGAAATCGCTGCTGGTGACGAGCTCGCCGCTTTCGAGGTAGGGCGCGATGGCCGGGCCGGTGATCGACAGCACCAGATCGAAGTTTTTCGGGTCATCGAAGAAGCGCTTCATGTTGATGCCAAGGCCCGTGCCGGCGGTGACGCGGAAATGCGGCAGCAACTTGCGGCCCTCCAGGAGATCTTCGGCCATGGTCAGGGCGGCGAGCCAGGCCTGAACCTGCTCCTCGCCGACTTCGAGGCCGGTGAGCGGGTTCTCGCCCTTCTGCTGCGGTCCAGGCAGCCATTCGCGGTCATTGTCGGTCTCGGCGCGGATCGCCTTCCAGTCCTCGCGCGACAGCCGGATCATTTCCAGCAGGTGGCGGCGCGCCGCTTGCCGGCGCTCCGGTTCGACCACCGGCCAGTTGATGAGATGCACCATCGAGATGAAATCGGCGATGCGCCATTCCGACGAGAAGATGCTCGAGCCCATGTCGCCGGCCGGCGGCACCAGAATATCCTGCAACGGCAGCTTGGCGCGCGGGAACAGCATGTGGAACGAGCCGTCGAAGGTGCTCCTGAAATCATGCGCCAGCCAGAAATCGGCCTGGGCCATCAGGAACTCGGCATAGCCCTGCAGCCAGTACCCGTCGGCGCGGTCGAAACGGAAGGTGAGCGTGGGGACGGCGTCGTCCGATGTAATGCCGCCACGGGACAACGCGGCGATGATCGCCGCCATGCTCTCGTCCGGAGCGATGGTGCCGTCCTCGTTGAGGTCTATGCCCGCACGGGTGAGATCGATCGCCATGCCGATATCGGCGTTCGCCGGCACCGACGCAAACGTCGCCGCGGATTTTTCCAGCCGGTCGCGGAAGCCGACCAGGATGGCGCGGAACTGCTCGTAAGTCAGCGGCTCGGGATTGGGATTGTCGGGCACCGGCAACCGCATCAGTGGCAGCATGAAGGACTGCGGGCTTTCGAAACCATGGCGGTGCAGGCCGGTGGCCAGGATCTCCAATGCGGTGAAGAACTCGCCCGCCCCGGCCGCATAGGCGGATGCCGGGTCGTTTGGCGCGGCGGCCTCCAGCATCGACAGGGCAGCGTCGCGCGCGGCCACGCTCTTCGCCTCGAACAGTCGGGTAGCCGCTTCGGGCATTGCCGCCGACGCGGAAGACAGCGGCAGGAGCAAAATGAAAGCGGTCAGCAGGCCTGCCAGTCGTGTCATCTTTTCCCCCAATATTTGTCGCGCAGCGCAGATATACACCATTTGCAGCGCTGCGCTTCAACCCGCCCGCCGGACGGTCTACACAGGGCAAACAATTGGGCATCGCGTGTCGAATTATCCGTTTTCCTACAAACTGTCCTGGCTGCCGCGTTTCTTGAAGCCGTCTCTGGCCGGCGACGTGCAAGACTTTGCGCTGATGGCTGGGACGCTTATGGATCCGCCGCCGAGGCAGACAATGCGGCTTGCCTTTGTCGGGGACATCTCGGCGGTGGCCAACCGCAGCGCGCCGGATTGCGATCCGGCGATCAAGGCGCTGCTCGGCGCTGCCGATCTGGTGATCGGCAATTGCGAAAGCCCCGTGGTGGACAGACCAAGCGCGGCGCTGGGCACAAGGCTCGGCACGCATCATGCGATGAGCGAGTTGTTTCTGGCCGAGGCGCTGGCGGCGGTTGGTATTGCGCGAGAAAGGCTCGTGCTGTCGCTGGCCAACAACCATGTGCTGGATCAGGGCGTCGCCGGTTTCGACGAGACGGTGGCGGCGTTGCAGCGGCTCGGCATCCGCACGGTCGGCCTGGCCGCCAATGGCCCGGTGGTGCCTGTCCAGGTCGGACCGCTTGATATCGGCTTCGCCGCATTCACGCTGTGGCGCAACGCCGATGAAAAACTGTTTGCGGGGCGCGTTTCGATGGACAGCGATCCGGCGGGCTGGCCGCGCGCTGGCTTGGATCTTCTCTGCGCCGTGCCGCATTGGGACTGGGAGTTCCGGCATTTTCCGCGTGCCGAGACGCGGGCGCTGGCCAGGCGGCTGTCCGGGCAGGGCGTCGGACTGATCGCCGGCCATCACGCCCATGTCGTGCAGCCGGTGGAAAGGATCGACAAGACGGTGGTAGCTTATGGACTTGGCGATTTCCTCGGCACCGCCTTCGCCCGCCAGCCATGGCCGGGTCGCATCGGTTCTATCCTCACTGTCGATGTCAGTGCCGATGCCGGTACGCGCGGCACGATCGCGTCTTACCGGCTGCATCCCTTCATGCGCCTGCGCGCCGGCGACCATGAGCGGCTGGTGTTGGTGGAGGCTTTGGGGGGCCGAGTGCGTGACAAGGTCGAGGGGCGACTGAAAGCGATCTTCCCTTCTCCACCAACCGATCAAGGCGTACCCGCTTAAACGTCTGGCGGCCCCTGCAAAACCGACTATCATGCTCCCGCAGAGGCAGGATTGCGGGGGATAGCGGTGGAAACAGCGGATTTCATGCCGAGCGAAACGGTCATCGCCGGCATCCGGAAAGACATCGCGGCCTATGAAGCGGCGAGGGCGTCGGCGGTCAGGCAGGTGCGCTGGCGGGTGCCGGTGTTCGTCGGCCTGGTGCTGGTGGCCGTGGTGCTGGTCGCCTGGCTGTTCAACAAGGTCGCCGACCCCAACGAGCAATGGGTCTCGACGCCGCATGTGTTCCTGTATGTCATCGGCTTCGCGGCTTCGATCCTGCTCTATTTCCAGGCCAGGAAACCGGCGACGCGGCTGCAGCAATCGTTCCGCGAGACGCTGTTGCCGATCATCTTCGGCTTCATCGCCGACATGCGCTACCAGCATGGCGTGACGCCGAATTCCTTCGACCGATTGCCGCGCACGGCGGTTGGTCCGTTCAACCGGCAGGCGTTCGATGATATCGTCGCGGGCCGCTACGAAGGGTTTCCGTTCGAGCTCTACGAGGCGCATCTGCGGGAAGGGTCGGGCAAGGGCTCGTCGACGGCCTTTCAGGGCGTCATCGTCGCCTTCGAAACCATCGCGCCGTTCCCCGGCATATTGGTGGCGACGCGCCGGACCAACGCGGTCATCAGCTTCTTTCGCGGCATATTCGCCAGCAAGCTGCAGGAGCTGTCCAGTGGCGACGTGGCGCTCGACGCCGCGTACGAGTTCCGCACCGACAATCTCGGGGCGGCACAGCCACTGGTGAGCGGCCGGCTGGCGCAGGCGCTGAAATGGCTTGGCGAAACCTGGCCGGACGATCCGGCCCGTGTCGCGCTCAATGGCAGCGATGGGTTCCTGCTGTTGCCGCAGACGAAGAACTTCTTCGAGTTGCCGGATATTTCGGTGCCGCTCGACTACATCACGCATGTCGCGCCGATGATATCGGACATGGGCGCGATGCTGGCGACGGCGGCACTTGTGCGCAAGATCGGCGCGAAGGACGAGATCGATTAGTTGGGCCTCGCTGTCAGCAGTCAAAGCCGTATTGGTCGCGCATGGTGTCCGCCTCCTCTTTCGACATTTTGTTGAACATAACGCAGACGGTGAAGCTGCCGACCTGATGGCCGGCGCGCATATAGCCCCAGTCGGAAATATCGTTTCGGGTGAATTCTATATTCTGCCCGAGGACCACATTACGCACTTGCTCCGGCTGGTTCGCCAATATGCCGACAAAGCCTGTTTCAGTGCGGCGGAACGGGATGACCCAGAAGTGCTCGCTGACGTTGCCGTCGCGCACCTTGACCTTCAATTTGAACCTGTCGGTGTCGGAGGAAGGAGCCTCGGACAGTGCCAGGAATTCATCCAGGCTGGCGAGCGCCTGCGCTGTCGCTGCCGCCATCTCGGGATCGTCCTCGGTAAACATAATCGTCTTGTCATCGCCCGGATCCGCGCCTTGCGCACAGGCGGACCCCGGCGCAAGCGCCAGCATCAGGGACATCGCGGTCCGGACTGCAAGTTTCATGGAAGGCCCCCTTTCATCGTAACGGCGCACCATCCTGCATCCGTTCCCGATTTGCAACCGGAGCGCGAGTTTCATCCACTTCGGAGCGGCGAGTTGAGCTGATCCATGAAACAAAATGTGTATCGATGACCGGTCGGCAGTCTGTTTCGTGATGCCGCTTGAGACGGATTGCGGCGGCCGCGCCGTGATCGAAACCGCCCGCCACAATCCGGCTAAACGACTCTTTTCGCGGACAGAAGTCCGCTCATTGGGGGAGCCGAAGCGGCCTGAAATGATCTCGGTCGCAGACAATGTGTCGGAATTAAGCCTATGATATTGTTTGCAAAAATTCACCCAACGTGATTTGCGGAGCGAGCGCTTCCGTTCCAGTTTAAGGCCGTCCGGTGCTGTCGTTTCCCAAGGCGGCCCGGAAAAGTGAAACAGCACGGAGTGCACCCCATGAAGAAGACCCTCGCAACCACCGCCGCTCTGCTCGCCTTCCTCGGCACGGCCTATGCCGCGACCGTTCAGGGCACGATCCAGGCCGTCGACCCGACGACCAAGTCGATCACCCTTGACGACGGCAAGATCTACCAGCTGTCGCCGGAAGCGGCGATCGGGAAATTGAAGGTCGGCGCCAAGGTGGCGGTGACTGTCGATGACAAGACCGGCATCGTGACGTCGATCAAGAAGGCCTCGTAAGGCGAGAGCATCGTGCGTCGGCAGACCTGCTGACCGGATTTTTCAACCCTGTTGCACTCATGGCCGGTCCCTCCGGGGATCGGCCATTTTCATGCCTCGGCTCTCGATGCCGGGCGACCTGGATCAGGTCTTCCGGCTGGGCTCCAGGGCCGGCCGGCGGAACGCTGTCCGGCGGCATCGCTATGGTTTTTGCCAAAAAGCCGCGCTATCCCTTGGCCAACGGGGGATATTCATGGCCGACAAACAAAAAGGGTTTCGCCCGTCGCGGCGATTGCTGCTGGGTGCGGCTGTCCTAGGTGGCGCGGTGCTGTGGGGCGGCAACACGGTGGCGCGGCTGGCGCGCGCGCCTTCGGGGCCGAAGAACGCCGGACGGATAGCCGATATTGACGGCTTCGCGTTGCCTTTGAAGCCGCTGGACAATGCGCCGGCCTTCGATGCGTCGCTGCCCTGGTCGGCAAAAGGCGGCGACATCAACGATGCCAGCGGCCTGTCGATGACGCCGGTCTACGGCGTCGTCGAGGTCAGCGAGGACGAGCACATCGCCAATGCGCTGGCCTTCGCGCGCGCCAATGGCTTGAAGGTCTCGCTTGCCGCCATCCGCCATTCGATGGGCGGGCATGCCTTCGACGACAACGCGCTGGTGCTCGACCTCAGAAAGTTCAACAAGGTGACGGTCGACGCGGCGGCGAAGACCATGACGCTGCAGCCGGGCGCATGCTGGCACGACATTCAGAACCTCCTGCATCCACACTTTGCGGTGAAGGCGATGCAGTCGACCGACATCTTCTCGGTCGGCGGCTCGCTGTCGGTCAATGCGCACGGTATGGACCACCAGGCGGGTTCGGTGGCGGGCTCGATCCGCTCGATGCGGGTGATGCTGGCTGACGGCTCGGTGACGACCTGCTCGCCCACCGAGAACACCGATCTGTTCCGCCACGTCGTCGGCGGCTACGGCCTGTTCGGCGTGGTGCTGGAGGCGACGCTCGATATCGTCGACAACGCCGTCTACCGGACCTCGCGCGAAATCATCAGATCGGACGATTTTCCGAAATTCTTCGCCGAGGTGCTGGAGCCGAACAAGAATATCGGCCTGTTCTACGGCCATCTGTCGACGGCGCCGGGCAATTTCCTCGAGGACATGATCGTCTACCGTTACGACAAGGTGGCGGAGCAGCCGCCGGCGGATCAGCCTGAGATCGGCGAGCCGGGTTCAGTCGGGTTGAAGCGGGTGATCATCAACCTGGCGAAATGGGGCAGCCTGTTCCAGGAGTTGAAGTGGTTCACCGAAAAGACGCTGGAGCCGAAATTCGAAAGCTGCACGGTGGCGCGTACTTCGGCCATGGCCGAGGGCGAGGCCTGTCTCGTCACCCGCAACAACCCGATGCACGATTCGGTGCCCTATCTCTTCAACGATCAAATAGAAGAGACCGACATCCTGCACGAATATTTTATTCCACGTGCCGCCTATGTCGAATTCATCGCGGAAGCGCGCGAGATCCTGCGCAACCAGACGCTGCCGGTGCTCAATGCTTCGGTGCGCATTGTCCATAAGGAGGATGTGGCGCTGACCTACGCGCCGGAGCCAGCCTATTCGCTAGTGCTCTACATCAACCAGCCGACCGATGCCGACGGCAATGCCAGGATGCGCGCGCTGACGCGGGCGCTGATCGACGTGACGATCAAGCATGGCGGGCGCTTCTTCCTGCCTTACCAGCTGCATTATACGGCCAGGGAATTGCTGGCCTCCTATCCCGAACTGCCGGCCTTCCTGGCGGCGAAGCGGCAGTATGACCCTACGGAACTGTTTTCCTCGACCTTCTACCGTGCCATCAAGGCGCTGAGCGGGGTGGCATAAGAAGCAGGAGAACAGCCATGCGCATGGTATCGGCGGCGGCATTCACCCTCATCGCGCTGTGCGCTGGACCGGCCGGGGGCGAGGATCTCAAAGCCTTCAAGCTGACCATCGACGGGGTAACGATCGATATCGATCCCGGCGAGAGCACTGATGTGACGCTACCCGGCGGTAAGCACAGCAAGGTGACGCTCGAGCGCAACGACTTCGCCACCTTTTCCGGCAGCGTTTTCTCCTTCGTTCACCCCAGCAGCATTTCGGTGACCAAGACCGATCTCGGCGATGATATCACGCAGTATCTGATGGCGTCGGCTCTCGGCACGATCGTCGTCGTGCAGGAATATGGCACGATGAACCCGGTGTCGCTCAACCAGCTGATGCTGCAGGAGATGACCAAGGAATCGGTGCAGGCCGGCGCCAAGCTGACGCAGGAGCCGACGACGCGCAAACTCGCCGACGGCAAGGAATTGACCGGGATTCGCGCCGAGGTGAAGACACGCACCGACACCGCCGATTTCGAGATCGTCGGCTTCGGCCTGGCCGATCGGGGGCTGCTGTTCATCACCCGCGTTGCCGGCGAGGATGCAGCGACCGAAAAGCCGCTTATCGACAAGTTCTGGCAGAGCCTGAAAGTCAAGCTGCAGCGGGACTAGGCTCGTCTCTCAGTTTGGGTTTCGGGGGGGAATCCATACTTTTGCATAACGGCGGCTCAAGTTATTCTGACGATCCGGATGTTGGAGATCCTGCAGCATGGCGAAGCTCATTTTCAGAATGAACCAGTCCCTCGACGGCTATGTCGACCACCAGAAAATGCCGTCAGGCCCGACAATCTTTCGTCACTGGATAGAGCAAGTGCGCAATTTGAGCGGCAGTGTTTACGGTCGCGGCATGTACGAGGTCATGCGTTATTGGGACGAAGACAGTCCTGAATGGAGCGCGGAGGCGCACGAATTCGCGGCGGCGTGGCGGAGCCAACCGAAGTGGGTTGTGTCGCGCTCTCTGAAGTCGCTCGGCCCCAACGCCACACTTGTCGGGGACGACGTCGAGGCGGTGATAGGTGGGCTTAAGGCTGAGCTCGTCGGGGAGATTTCAGTTTCCGGACCAAACCTGGCACGAAGCCTGACCGACCTTGGTCTTATCGATGAATATCAACTCTACCTCCACCCGTTCGTGCTCGGTCATGGCAAGCCATTCTTCGCCGGCCCCCGGCCGCCGCTTCGCTTTGTGGCCAGCGATTTGATCGGCGATGACGTAATCAGGTTGACCTATGTGCCTGCCTGATTAAGCGGTCGTCAAACCGAGACGCTAGCAGGACTACAGCCCCTTTGGCACTAAGCCGGCCAGCCAGTTCACGGAGCGTTTCGCGGCATCGGCGGTCGCCGAGGCGGCGCGGCCGAGATCGGTCTTGACCACGGCGTAGCCGTTCTTGGTGCGATAGAGCACGCCGGTTCCGCCATCGACCACCTGTTCATAGGCGACGGGCCGGGCGGCGTCGGCTTCCATGGCCGTCGTCGGTGAACCGACCGAAACGCTCGGCCGGTGGCTCAATTCAGGCGGTAGCGGGCTTTCGGTCCTGACAACGCGGCTGGCGGGCTTCAGTTCCGGGCGCGATGCGGTCGCGGCCAGCTGCGAGGAGGACGACGAACCCTTCGTGCGGCAAATGCCGGAGACGAGCGGATAGTTGAAATTGCGCTCGTGCAGCATCTGGCTCTTCATCGCCGCTTCGCACTCGGCGACGGTCGACCACTTGGCCGGCGTCTCGCCGATATATTCGCAAAGCTTGGCGTCGCAGTCGCAGCCGACAATGGTCATGGCGACAAGGGCGGTCTTGATCACGGTCTTGTCCCTTCGAGATGCCCCCCGGCAACCCATCCATTTCTTCCCATTCCTTCGCGCGCGAACAAGGCGGGATTTGGCCGCGATTGTGGAATGGGCGTGGCGGAGCGCAGGAAATGCATAATCCTGGCCGGGCGTGGCCGAAAGGCCTCAGTAGTCGTAGACGTGTTCAAGCCTGGCGCCGGCCTTGATCAGCGCCGGCAGCACGAGATGCAGCTTGCGCACGGCGACGATCATGCCGGTGCGGCGCGTGGATTGATCGGCCGGCAGCGGATAGCTGAACAGGATGCGCATGCCTTCGGGAACGGCGATCGTATCGGTGGAGAGCACGGTGACCATGATCTCGTCATTGCCGCCGATCTCGACGAAGGAGACGCCCTTGTCGATCAGGCGCGGGACCATTTCGGTGAAGACCTGATAGCGCCTGGTGACGAAGATGGTGCCGTCAGCGCCCATGTCGCGTTCGAGCAAGGTGTCGGGCTCGTTGCGGGTGGCTTCGCCGACGGGTCCCTTGGCCCAGACATGGACGTCGAGCAAGGCAGGGTCCATCGTGGCGGCGAGGGCCTTTTTGATCAGGTCGGCATAGCCCTGCTTGATGGTGTCGGCGAGGCCGAACGCCAGCTTGCGTTCGCTGGTCCGGATCGAGCTGTCTCCCGGCGCCGGCTGCACGGCAAACAGGCCGGCGCGCTTCTCGGCATAGGGGAACTGATACCAGGGCACCTGGTCGAGAAACCCTGCATAGTCCGCCGCCACCTTGGCCTGATAGATGTCGGCGGCGGTGCGCTTGGCCGTCGTCGCCTCGGTGATGCGGCCGACCGTGTTCTCATAGGCCCACTGCAGGATATGCTCGATCGAGTGGCTGGTGCCGATGATGACCAGCATCTGGTGGTTGGCGTAGTTGAACTTGTAGGCAGAACTGGCGCGGATGACCATGGCGTAGTCCTGCCAGAAGCGGCCGACATAGGACCAGTAGGGAAAGCCGCTCGGCTGGTCCTTGTCGACGAAGCCGGCATATTCGCGCGCGGCGTAGACGATCGCCCATTCCGGATAGGTGAGGAAGGTCGATTCCTCCGGCCGCTGGTAGAAGGGGATCTCGGCGCGGACCTTGTCGGCCAGCGCCTTGGGCGGGGCGCCGTCGGCAATGCCGGGCAGCGGCGTCTTGTCGAGCGACGACGTCGTCAGGAAGCCGTAGCTCAGCCCGGCGATCGGGATGAGGATGACGATGACGATCACCCACAGGATCGTCTTGATGATGCGCTTCAGCCAGCGGAACAGGAACATGCCAGATCAGGCCGTGGCGAAGTGTTCGTGTATGCGCCTGGCCAGCCGGAAGCCGACATAGACGGCGAAGCCACCGATGACCAGGTGCGGCAGGTTGGCGAAGAAGCGGGCCGGGAATTCGATATCGTTGAGGGAGCGGAAGCCGTTGATGAAGATACCGGCATCGAGGCAGCCGGAACCGGTGACCAGACCGAGCACGCCATCGAACAGGTAGACCGAACCGAACAGCTTGAAATAGAACACCGCCTGGCGGTGCGAGATGAAGGCGGCGGCCAGCGCCCAGACGCCGGAGAAGGCGTGCAGCAGGTCGTCATACCATTGCAGCGAAAACAGACCGAACAGATTGCCGCCAGCGTCATTGAACGCGGGTATGTAGCCAATGGCGACGACGCCGAAGAACAGGAAGGCATAGGCGACGGCAAGCTTCTGGATGAGCGTCATGAAGTATCCCCCTCGAAGAGTCCGCCTGAAAACAGACTCTGAGGCTGGGATACTAACCGATTTTGGCGCGCGGTGAAGCGGCGCCCGCGAGATCGCCGGCGAAATATCGAGGGCAAAAAGACAGTCGGCGCCGGGATTTCTCCCAGCGCCTCCCTGTCAGATCAGGACACGGTCGCGGCAGCAACTTCCGTAAAGTCGTCGCGCCTTGCCGGCCTTGATTTTGACGGTCCTGCCAGTCCGCCGCCCGAGAGCAGCGTCCGTTCGGGACCACGCTGGTTTCCACCCTTGCGGGCTTTGCCCTGCGCACCATCGAAGGTTTCTGCCGTCCTTCATGGCAGCATCGGTCCGCCGTCGGCGTTGGCACGCTTTCCGCGGCCCCGTAGGTCTCGGCTCCGTCCCTCGAAACAGGCAAGCCTGCTCTCGCTTCGGGCCGTACGGGCCTCAGGAAATCCGCCTTTCACTTCGCCTTTCGGCTTGATGATCGGTAGCCGCCTGAGATGGGTTTAACCTACGCCGGGTAAGGGTCCTGGGGAATGGCCGGAGGCCTGTGGATAACGGGATTATCGGGGATCAAGCTGGGGTAACGAAATTTTCCTGTCCGCCACGATGGGCGTCATCGGCGGACATTCGGCCTTGCTCTGCGGGCGGGTGCAGTCTTCAATGCCGGCAAAGGATTCGAGGCGCCGAGCGCCTCGATCCTTGCGGGAGGGTTGCTTGAAAGTCGGAGTGGTTCTCAACCCGATTGCCGGTGGGGGCCGGCTGAAACGGCATTGGCCTGATGTCGCCGTGTCGCTGAAAAAGCATTTTGGCGAATTCGAGCTGCGCGAAACGCAGGCGGAAGGTGACGCCGAAAGGCTGGCAATCGATCTCGCGATGATTGGCTTCGACCTGGTGATTGCGGCCGGCGGCGACGGCACTGCCAGCGAAGTGGCCGATGGACTGCTGCAGGCGTTCCAGGAAAGCGGCCGGACCACCGAGCTCGGCCTCTTGCCGTGCGGCACCGGCATCGATTTCGCGCGCGGGCTCGGCCTGCCGAAAGAGGTGGATGCCGTGCTGAAGCGGTTGGCCGAAGCCAAGGGTCGCAAGGTCGATGCCGGGCGCATCTGCTACATCGACGATCACGGCGCGCTGGCCAGCCGGCATTTCATCAACATCGCCAGCCTGGGGCTTTCCGGCGCCACTGACCGCGCCGTCAATGCCGACAAGCGCAAGGGCAGGATGTCGGCCAAGGCGCTTTTCCTGTGGCGCACCGTGGTCGAGTTCATCCGCTACCGCTTCCAGGACGTCAGGATCACGGTCGACGACGGCGCGCCCGTCGAAGCGCGCATGGCGCTGGTGGCGGTCGCCAACGGAAAATTCTTCGGCGGCGGCATGATGATCGCGCCGGATGCGGAACTGACCGACGGGCAGTTCGACATCGTCATCCTGCGCGCCGCCGGCAAGCTGAAGCTGATCTGGGACATCCGGCTGCTCTATGGCGGCCGGCACCGCAACCATCCAGCGATCACCATCTTGCGCGGCAGGAAAGTGGTGGTCGAACCGCTCGGCGATGTCGAGAAGAACGGCGCGCTGGTCGACATAGACGGCGAGTCGCCGGGACGCATACCCGCGACCTTCGAGATCCTGCCGGGTGCGTTGACGCTCAGATACTGAATCAAGCCGTTGACGGATTGATTCAGATGAATCCGCCGATCCAGCCAACTCGCTGAAATCGCTTAATATCCAGCCGGCGTTAGAGTTCGAGCTTGGCCGGGAAACCAGGTGCGCGCAGGTCGGTGCCGACGGCATCTTCCAATAGTTTGACGATCTGGGTCGACCAGGCGCCGCCGCCATAGGCGGCCTTGCCTTGCTGAAAAATCGCGTTGACGCGCGACGCCAGCTCAAGCGGCACGCCTGACTGTTCGCCCATGGCGAGCGCGAAGCTGAGGTCCTTCAGCGCCAGATCCATGGTGAAGCCGATATCGTAGGAGCCGTTGAGAATGAGCTGGCTTTCGGTATCGTGGACGAAGCTGTTGCCGGAGGAGGCGACGATGGCGTGATAAGCTTGGGCGAGGTCGAGCCCGCCTCGCTTGGCCAGCATCAGCGCCTCGCCGGCGGCGACGAGGTGAACGAAGGCGAGCATGTTGGTGATCACCTTGATCACCGCCGCCGAGCCGACCGGCCCCATCAAGAACGATTTCGCGCACATCGCTTCGATTGCCGGGCGATGGCGCGCATAGAGCGCTGGATCGCCGCCGACCAGCGCGGTGATCTTTCCGGCCGCCGCCAGATGCACGCCGCCGGTGACCGGGCATTCCAGCGTCTCGATGCCTTTGGCCGAGGCGAGGGCCGCGAGGCGGAGAATCTCGTCGCGGCCGTTGGTCGACATCTCGATCCAGGTGCCGCCTGTGGGCAGGCCCTCCAGCAGACCATCGGCGCCCGCCAGCACGGCTTCGCTGACCTTCGGAGAGGGCAGGCAGGAGATGGCGTTGCCGGCCCGTGCGGCGGCCTCGGCGGGGCTGCTTGCCGCTGTGGTCCCGAGCGCCACCAGGCGCTCGACGGCGGTGGGATCACGGTCGAAGACGGTGACGGCAAAGCCGTTGCGGATCAGGCTGGCGGCAAGGTTGCCGCCGAGGTGGCCAAGACCGATGAAGGCGTAGCTTTCGCTCACGGCATCAACGGCGTCTGCATCATCTGCAGATGCAGGTCCTTGCCCGTATAGGGGTGCGCGTCGCAGACCGCCTCGTTGAGCTCGACGCCGAGGCCGGGCTCCTTTGAGGGGATGATTTTGCCGTCCTGCCACTCGATCTTCTTCTTCAGCAGCGTGGCGTGGAAACCGTCCCACTGCTTCAGCGATTCCAGGATGAGGAAGTTGGGCAGCGTCACCGCCAGCTGGATGTTGGCCGCACCGACGATCGGTCCGCAATAGCAATGCGGCGCGATCTGGATGTGGTAGGCCTCGGCCATGGCGGCGATCTTCTTGGTTTCGAGAATGCCGCCGGAGCGGCCGAGGTCCGGCTGAAGGATGGTCGCGGCGCGGTTCTCGATGACGCGGGCGAACTCGAACTTGGTCGTCAGCCGCTCGCCGGTGGCGATCGGGATCGAGGTCGCGCGGGCCACTTGGGCCATGACCTCCGGCATGTCGGGCGGCACCGGCTCCTCGAACCACAAGGGATCGTAGGGCTCGATGGCGCGCGCCATGCGCAGCGCGCCGGACGCCGTGAACTGGCCGTGCGTGCCGAACAGGATGTCGGCGCGGGTGCCGACCGCCTCGCGGATCGCCTTGATCATGCGGGTGGACAGGTCGATATCGACGAGGCGCGGCTGATGGCCGTCGAAGGCGGTGTAGGGGCCGGCCGGGTCGAGCTTCACGGCATTGAAACCCTGCTCGACATATTCGAGCGCACAGGCAGCGGCGAGATCTGGATCGTTGTAGACGTTCTTGCCGTGCGCGTCCTCGGAGTGGACGCTGCCGCTGTGCGGATAGAGATAGGTGTAGGAGCGCAGCGTCTCGTGCACCTGTCCACCGAGCAATTTGTAGACCGGCTTGTCGGCCTCCTTGCCGATAATGTCCCAGCAAGCCATCTCCAGCGCCGAGAAGCAGCCCATGCCGGAGACATCGGGGCGCTGGGTGAAACCCGAGGAATAGGCGCGGCGGAAGAAGTTCTCGATGTCGTGCGGATCGCGGCCGACGAGATAGCGCTCGGCCATGTCCTCGACCATCCGGGCGGTAACATGGGCCGAGAAGGTGGCGTTGTAGGCCTCGCCATAGCCGACCACGCCACCATCGGTGGTCAGCTTGACGAAGATGAAATACTTGCCGCCGATGCCGGGCGGCGGATTGCCGACAACCCAGGTCTTGACGTCGGTGATCTTCATTCTTGGTCCTCCAGAACCAGTTCGGCGCCTTTCCAACCGGTCATGATCGAGGCGGCGTTGGTGTTGCCGGTGATGTTGTCGGGAAAGATCGAGGCATCGATGACGCGCAAACCTTCCAGACCATGCACCCTGAGACGCGGATCGACGACGGCGCGCGCGGGATCCGGCCCCATGCGGCAGGTCGAGACCGGGTGATAGACGGTGCCCGAGCGCTTCCTGAAATCCTGGACCAGATCGGCGTCCGAGGTGATCGACGGGCCGGGCAACACCTCTTCCTCGATGATCTCGGCCATGGCGGGCATCGAGGCGATCTTGCGCACGAATTTCACCGCCGCCAGCATCTCCTCGACATCGGCATTGGTGGAGTAGGCATTGGCCGTTATCTTGGGGTAGTCGCGTGGGTTGGCCGAGCGGATCATGATCTCGCCACGGCTCGACGGGCGGCAGTTGGACAGGCCGATGGAAAAGCCCGGCCATGGGTCCGGCGTCAGGATCGGGCGCTCGCCGCTTTTGGGAATGACGGTCGAGAAGGCCTGGAAATAGAGCTGCATGTTTGGCCGCGTCGCCGCCGGGTCGGTGCGGAAGAAGCCACCGGCATTGTTCATCGACAGCGACAGTGGGCCGGAGCGGGTGAGGATGTATTGCATGCCGACCAGCAGCTTGCCCCACCAGGGACGCAGCGTCTGGTTGAGCGTCGGCAGCCGGCCCTTGAACGTGTAGTTGATGCCGACATGGTCCTGCAGATGCGCGCCGACATTTTCGTTGGCATGGACGGCGGGAATGCCCAGGCCCTTCAGTAGCGCGGAAGGGCCGACGCCGGACAGTTGCAGCAATTGCGGCGAGTTGATCGAACCGCCCGACAGGATGATTTCGCGGCCGGCACGCGCCGTCTTCATCCCGCCGTTCTGCTGGTATTCGACGCCGACGGCACGCTTGCCCTCGAACAGGATTTTTGTCGCCAGCGCCTTCATCTCGACGCGGACATTCCCGCGCTTCATCGCCGGGCGCAGGAAAGCGCGCGCCGCCGACATGCGGCGGCCGTTGCGGGTCGAGATCTGGTAGATGCCGACGCCTTCCTGGGCGGCGCCGTTGAAATCCGGGTTGAGCGGCAGGCCGGCCTGCTGGCCGGCGGCGAGATAGCGTTTGGTCAGCGGATGGACTGCGTCCGAACAGTCGGTGACATGCAGCGGGCCGCCCGTGCCGCGCCATGTGTCGGCACCGGCCTGGTTGTCCTCGAGCGCCTTGAAGGCGGGAAGCAGATCGTCATAGCCCCAGCCGGGATTGCCGGCGGCGGCCCAGGCATCGAAATCCTCGCGGGCGCCCCTGATCCAGACCATGGCGTTGATCGAGCTTGAACCGCCGAGCAGCATGCCGCGCGGCCAGTGGTCGGTATTGCCGGCGAGGCCCGGATCCGGCTCGGCCTTGTAGTTCCAGTTGACGGCAGGATCGAAGAAGGTCTTGCCGTAGCCGAGCGGCATCTGCACGTAGAAGCGGCGGTCGGTGCCGCCGGCCTCCAGCACCAGCACCGAGAAGCGTCCCGAGGCTGAGAGTTTTTCGGCCAGGACCGAGCCGGCCGAGCCGGAGCCGACGATGATGAAATCATAGGTCTGCATGATGATGCGGGCGGCTCCGGAAAATTGGCTGCAGCCTAGACGCGACGGCATTCCGAAGTCGCCGCGCCATCCGGCATCAGTTGTGAAAAAAGCGACCGTCGAACTGGCCGGGTTTGCGGGGATGCCCGACAATCGCGCTTGATATCTACCTTCTCGACAGCCTATGCGATGGCATTATTTTGGCGCATGATTTTCTCCGAAAGTCTGCAACTTTTCGGAATCATGCTCTGGCCACTCTGCGGAAGGCAGGAAATCATATGCGAACCCTCCCTGACGCGTTCATCCCCGAACTGCCGGGCCACTACAGCGGCAAGGTCCGCGAGAACTACGACCTTGCGGATGGCCGGCGCATCATCATCGCCACCGACCGCCTCAGTGCCTTCGACACCATCCTGACTTCGATCCCGTACAAAGGAGAGATCCTGACGCAGACGGCGCGCTACTGGTTCGAGGAAACCGCCGACATCTGCCCGAACCATGTTCTCGAATACCCCGACCCGAACGTCGTCGTCGGCACGAGGCTCGACATCCTGCCGGTCGAGATCGTCGTGCGCGGCTATCTGGCGGGCACCACCAGCACCTCAATCCTGACGCGCTACAAGCGCGGTGACCGCGACATGTATGGCATCCACCTGCCGGACGGCCTGCGCGACAATGAAAAGCTGGCGGAGCCGATCATCACGCCGACCAGCAAGGCCGCGCATGGCGGCCATGACGAACCTCTGTCCAAAGCGGAGATCCTCGAGCAGGGTCTTCTCACGCAGGCGCAGTGGGATACCGTATCGGACTACGCCTTGCGGCTGTTCGCCCGCGGCCAGCAGCGCGCCGCGGAACGCGGCCTGATCCTCGCCGACACGAAGTACGAATTCGGCACCGACAAGGACGGGACCATCATTCTTGCCGATGAAATCCACACCCCGGACAGCAGCCGGTATTGGATCGCATCGAGCTACGGACAGGCGCTCGCCAGCGGCAGCCGGCCGGAGAGTTTTGACAAGGATTTCATCCGCTCCTGGGTCTCGGCCAGATGCGATCCTTACAAGGACCCGATTCCAGAGATACCCGACGAGATCGTCGAACAGGCTTCGCGGGTCTATGCGCAGGCCTATGAGGCGATCACCGGCAAGGAATTTTCTCCAGACCTTTCCGGGGACAGCGTGCTCGATCGTATTCGCACGAACCTCAGACGCTATTTCTGATCGACCTTCGCCGGGTGATGCGAACTGCCGTCTTCCACCCATCGCAATGCCAGAGCCCACCAACTCGGGTTAACGGAGCCTTTGCCGGGCGTTGGCTGACGGTGCATCAAACGAAAAACCCGCCTGTGCGGCGGGTCACTGGCGCAAATCAGCACCATAGGCAAAAATGTACCATAGCTGAGGTCACCGAGTCAAGAAAAAATTCCTATCGTGAAAAGCTGCCGGCAAAAAGGCTGCCGACACCGCGACCCGGCTGTCGCAGGTCTTTTGTCAGTTCGGAGTCTCGTGGCCATGCCGTGGCGCGTTGACCTTCAGGCGCCGTGACGATACGGGATCGAGGGCAGCCGGTCTCGAAGGATTTCTCGCATGGTGCACTACGCTGAAGGACGGCCGCTTGGCGATCTGACGCTGCGCACTCTGGCCATGCCTTCGGATGCCAATGCGGCCGGCGACATTTTCGGCGGCTGGGTGATGGCGCAGATGGACCTCGCCTGCGGCATCCGTGCCGCCGAGCGCGCCAAGGGCCGCGTGGTGACGGCTGCGGTCAAGGAAATGTCCTTCGCCAAGCCGATGAAGATCGGCGACACGCTGTGCATCTACACCCATGTCGAGCGCGTCGGCCGCACCTCGATGACGCTCAAGGTCGAAGCCTGGGCGCAGCGCTACCTCTCCGACCTGATGGAAAAGGTCACCCATGCCGATTTCGTCATGGTGGCGCTGGATGGCGAGGGCAAGCCGAAAGCAGTTCCTGCCGAAAGCTGACGCGAGCCGTTTTTCCCACGCTTGGTCATTTGTAACAGTGCCCCGCCTGGAGACCCGTTTCGCGACATCCGATGGTTGCCTCCAAGCCTGATCCTGCTGCAATCGGAGGAGAGACAATGCGTCAACATCTGCTGAACGGTTGGCTCGTGGCAGCCCTGGTGGCGACGACCTGCCTGCTCGGCGTGACTGCCTACGCGGAGGTGAAGGAAGACATCTCGCGCATTGCCTGCACGCATGAGGACAAGGCTCCCGGCGAGCGGGGCGCACGGTGTGATACCTGTGCCGCGGCGCGATGCGATGTCCGCATGTCAGGAGCCTGAGCGGCAGCCGTCAGCGGACGGCATGAGCGGCAATCTGCCTGCCAAAACGGCGCGTGCATTCGGGCAACGATCCGCGCAGCCGAGATAGAATTTCCGATCAGGCAAGCCGGATGTTGCGTGCGGGGCTGAATCCCTTGCGGCGCAAGGGTTTCAGGCGTGCGTGCCGTCGAATTTTTCGCGCGCCGCCTTGACGCGCATGGTGTTCGCGCGCGCCCATTCGCTCAGTGCGCTGACGGGGATCAGCAACTCGTGGCCGAGCTCGGTCAGCTCATAATCGACGCGCGGCGGAATGGTTGGAAACACGGTGCGGGTGACGAAGCCGTCACGCTCCAGGCCGCGCAAGGTGGTGGTCAGCATTTTCTGCGAGATGCCGCCGACGGCGGCGCGCAATTCATTGAAACGCATCGGTCCGTCGCCCAGCTTGCCGACGACCAGAACAGTCCATTTGTCGCCGACGCGCTGCAGAATTTCCGAGATGGCGCGGCAGTCCTCGGTGCGGTGTGGGTGCCTCGGTAACAAAAAAGTGCCTTCTTGTGCATCGCGTTTGCAGTATCTCATATAGCGCAGGTATCCAAATGATACCAGTACTTCGTGCAAGGAGAGCCCTTATGTCCAAACCCAAAATTGCCATCGTCGTCGGATCGACGCGCGCCGCTCGTTTCGCCGATGTGCCAACCCAGTGGATCGCCAAGATCGCCAAGTCGCACGCCGACATCGATGTCGAGATCGTCGACCTGCGCGACTTCCCGCTGCCGTTCTTCGACGAGGTCGCATCCTCCGCCTGGGCGCCGTCGCAGAACGAAGTGGCACAGCGCTGGCAGAAGAAGGTCGCCGAATTCGACGGCTTCATCTTCACCGCCGCCGAATACAATCATGGCCCGACGGCCGTGCTGAAGAACGCCATCGACTACGCCGCCAATGAATGGAACAAGAAGCCGGCCGGCTTCGTCGGTTATGGCAGCGTCGGCGGCTCGCGTGCCGTCGAACAGCTTAGACTGTATGCCGTCGAATTGCAGATGGCGCCGGTCAAGTCGGCCGTCCATATCGCCTGGGGCGATTTCCTCGCCGTCCGCCAGGGCGAGAAGAAGCTGGAAGACCTCGAGCATCTGAACCAGGCCGCCACCGCGCTGGTCAACGATGTTGCGTGGTGGGCCAAGGTGCTCAAGGCGGCGCGTCAGGCCGACGCCGTTGCCGAGGAAGTCAAGGCGGCCTGACCGCCAATTCGAATTATCCTCCCAAGGATCCGGGGGCGGCGTCTTGCGCCGCCCTTTTTCAATTATAGCGGCTCGAATTGAAAGCTGGCGCCGGATCGGACGACGCGGCCGACACCGGGCGAATCCAGATGCGCGCCGGCGACGAAACAATGATCGTCGGCTGCAAGCGCCAGCAACCGCAACCGGCTTTCGCGCGCCTGGTCCTGATCGGCGTCGAATTCCCATGTCAGCTCAGGTCGATCGAACTGAAGCGATGGGACGTGAACGGTGTCGCCCCAAATCAAAATGCGTTCGCCGCCGGCAGAAACGCGAAAGCAGCTGTGTCCCGCTTCATGGCCATGAGCGCCGACAATGTCGACATGTGTCCCGATACGGTCTCCGGCTTCGAAGGGTTCCGCCGTGCCGTGAAATCGTTCGAGCCGCGCTTCGGCGCGAAAAAAGCCGAGTTCTTCCCCGGGAACGAGCAAGCGCGCCAGACGCGGGAAAGCGTCGCGGCCGTCGGCAAGCACAAGACCATGGATGTGGTCGAGATGCGTGTGGGTGAAGCAGACGGTATGGACTCGTCCTGCATCGATGCCAGCTTCGTCCAGCGCCTCGGGAAGTCGGCCCATGGTGGGATGCCAGGCGTTCGAGGCGCCGGTATCGATCAAGATGATCCCGTTTCCATCGTCAATCGCGAAGGCATTGACGGAAAGCCTGAGTTGACCACCAACCAACGCGACTTGTTTCGGTAATTCATCGCCAAATGGCTTGTCGCCGCGTTGCCGAAGCCGTCCGATCGGCATGTCGACATAGCCATCGCGCAAGGAGGTGATGCGCAAGTCACCAAGATCGTAGGTCTGATAAAGGTCGCCCGAAGCTATGCGGCGCATTTTTTCGATCCGTTCTGTGGACATCGACAACCTGCGACGGGCAGCCCGCGTCGCCCC
Organism: Mesorhizobium sp. M0239; assembly: GCF_040321815.1. Taxonomy (NCBI): domain Bacteria; kingdom Pseudomonadati; phylum Pseudomonadota; class Alphaproteobacteria; order Hyphomicrobiales; family Phyllobacteriaceae; genus Mesorhizobium; species Mesorhizobium sp. M0239. The sequence continues at coordinate 57,162 of NZ_JAMYSG010000006.1, read as the reverse complement.
GTCAATTCGATTTATGCCATTTGTGCATGCGTCGCCTGCCTCGGCCGTATGATGCAGTCTGCGAGGCGGTTCGTCTCGTTCAACTCGTCGGCGTGGTGCTGGCCCCATTGGCAGAGCGCCAGCAGGATCGGCTCGAGGCTGAGGCCGAGGCGCGTCGCCGAATATTCGACGCGCGATGGCACTTCGGCGAAGATTTCACGGCTGACCAGGCCGTGCTCTTCCATTTCGCGCAGCTGCTGGATCAGCACTTTCTGGGTGATGCCCGGCATCAGCGTCTTGAGCGCCGACAGGCGCCGGGGACCATCGAAGAGATGGTAGAGGATAACCGCCTTCCAGCGACCCGCGATCACTTTCAGCGCCCGTTCCGCCGGCAGCATCGGCAGTCTTTTGATCGGCATTCTCTTGGGATCTGGCATGGTCACCTCCTGGTCAGCAGGGGACAAATGAGTGTGTAGTCGAGGCTCCGCAGATAGTGGCAAACCGCTGCCGATGCCAGTGCTATCGGAGTTTGCCATGAAAGCCATTCAACTCAGCCGCTTCGGTGGTCCCGAGGTGCTGGAGGTGGTCGATCTGCCGGCGCCGGTGCCGCAGTCCGGCGAGGTGCTGATCCGTGTCCACGCCGCCGGGATCAACTTCTTCGAAGTGCTGATGCGCGCGAACCGCTACGCGGTGACGCCGCAACTGCCGATGATCCCGGGCGTCGAGGCGGCGGGTGTCGTCGAGGCCGTCGGGCAAGGCGTGGATGCACAATTGCTGGGTCGCCGCGTGGCCGCGCCTTTGTTCATGTCGCAGCGTCCCCACAGCGGCTATGCGGAGCAGGTGACGATGTCAGCCGATCTCGTCGTGCCGCTGCCGGATGCGCTGCCGTTCGAGGCTGCCACGGCGCTGATGGTGCAGGGGCTGACGGCCCTTCATCTGCTTCGGCAAAGCCCGCCCGATGACAAGGCGGTGCTGGTGCCGGCCGCATCGGGCGGTGTGGGAACGCTGCTTGTCCAACTGGCCAGGCTGAAGGGCGCACGCCAGGTGATCGCAGCCGCCGGCGGCAAGGCAAAGCTGGATTTCGTCTTGTCGCTCGGCGCCGATGCCGCAGTCGACTATACCAAGCCGGACTGGCCCGCTCGCGTCCGCGACCTCACCGGCGGGGAGGGCGCCAACGTCATCTACGACACAGTCGGCGGTGCGCTGACCGCTGCCTTGCTTGAGGCCTTGGCGCCTGGCGGCGAACTGGTGTTTGCTGCGCTCGAGCGCTTTGGCCTCGCTGCCTCCGATCTGGAGCAGTTGATCGGCCGCAACCAGTCACTCAGGGGTTTCGCGCTGCTGCCGCTGCTGTCTGCCGATGTGCTGAAAGCCAGCCTGTCCGAACTGTTCCAAATGGCGGCAGGCGGCCAACTGCAGGTCACGATCGGCGGCAGATTCCGGCTCGACCAGGCCGGGGAAGCGCACCGGTTGCTGGATGAGCGCCGGTCGACCGGGAAGGTGGTACTGATACCCTGATATGGCGATAGCCGCGAACACGACGCCAATCGGGGTTGGACTGCTACATCGACGGGACTGCCATCTGGTCGCGCCCTGTGGCCTGATATATCCGGCTGCAATCCGTCACATGAGTGAAGCCGTGAAGACATCCAGCCTGACCGGCGCCGTTTCCCCGATGATCCCGGTGCTCGTTTGCGCGCTTGCGATCTTCCTGCTGTCCGGGATGGATGCGGCGATGAAGATCCTGGTCATCGCGGTCGGCGTCTACAACACCTTGCTATGGCGCAGCATGGTCGCGACCGTGGTCGCGGGCGCGGCCTGGTTGGCGGGACCGCGCCTAACGCCAACCGTTCCGGTGCTGAGGCTGCATGCGCTGCGTGCCGCGATTGTCGGCATCGTCCTGATATCCTTCTTCTGGGGCTTGGCCAGGCTGCCGCTCGCGGAGGCGATCGGGCTCAGTTTCGTGGCGCCCTTGTTTGCCCTGTTTCTCGCCGCGCTGCTGCTGGGCGAACGGATCCGGCGCCAGGCTGTCTGGGCATCTTTGGCCGGCATTGCCGGTGTCGCCATCATCATGGCCGGCCAGTTCGGGAAGGCAGACTATTCGCAAGATGCCATGCTCGGCACGGCAGCGGTGCTCGTGTCGACGGTGTTCTACGGCTACAATCTGATCCTCGCCCGGCAACAGGCGCAGTTGGCCAAGCCCATCGAGATCATGCTGTTCCAGAACCTTTGCGTTGCCATCCTCCTCGGCCTCGCAGCACCCTGGCTTGCCGTCGCCCTACCGAGCAATCTTTGGCTTCCTTTGGCCGGGGTGACGGTGCTGTCGCTTGCCGGGCAGTTCCTGATGAGCTGGTCCTACGCCCGCGCCGAAGCGCAATATCTGATCCCGACTGAATACTCGGCCTTCATCTGGGCGGTCGCGCTCGGCTGGTTCTTCTTCGGTGAGGAGGCGACCTGGACCACCTTGACCGGAGCGTGCCTGATCGTGGCCGGCTGCCTGATCGCCGCGCGGGCCAATCCCAGGCTTGCCGAGCCCATCGAAGTGGCGGTTTGAGCGCCGACGTTTAGCGCCCGGCAGGTTCGCGAAATACCCCAGTCTCCACCTCGTGGATGAAGTGAGCGATGAGAGCCGCGCATTGGCGATGATGCGTTTCGAGAAGCATGTGTCCGCTCTCAAAGACATGGATTTCGACTGCGTCGAGGTCGCGGCTGTAGGCCATGATCTCGTCCAGCGCGAAGAAGGCGTCGTGCCGTCCCCACAGCACGAGGCATGCTGGCTGTTGGTCGCGGAGATAGGCCTGGATGGCCGGGAAGCGGGCGATGTGCGAGCCATAATCGGTGAAGAGTTCGAACTGAATGTCGGTGTTGCCGGGCCTCGCCAGACGCTCCGTATCGAGATACCAACCCTCGGGCGGAAACAACACCTTCAGACGCTCGGGGAGACCGCCGATATATTGGTTCCGGGTCCCCTCGAAATTCATCCAGTCCGGCAGTTTGGCGCGGTTTTCTTCAGTCGGTTCGGCGAAGAACGCCTTCGGCGCGTCCCATTCCGGTCCCAGCCCCTCGTCATGAGCATTGCTGTCCTGCGCGATCAGGCCGAGGATGCGATCCGGCCGCCGTGTGGCGAGATGATAGCCGACGGGCGTGCCGAAGTCAGTGATGTAGAGGAAGAATCGCTGGAGGCCGAGGGCCTCGATGAAGGCTTCGATCGTGTTGGCCAGGTTCTCGAACGTGTAGTCATAGGCATCGATGGAAGGGGCGGACGAAAAGCCGAAACCGGGCAGATCCGGCGCCACCACATAGGCTGTCTCCGCCAGCGGTTCGATGACATTTCGATAGACGTGCGACGAAGTCGGATACCCGTGCAGCAGCAGGATTGCCGGCCTGCCCGGGTCGCCGGCATGACGATAGAAGATGTCGAGGCCGTCGACATTGATGGTCTGGTGGCGGGTCTTGTAACGATTGCTGCACATCCTCTCTCTCCAGGCTCTCGCGCCGATCTGGGGTGGCTTTTACACCGTATATCGGTGTGATAGTGATTCATCTTGTAACCGTATAATGCAAGTAATGAGGTTATGTTCCGTGAGCCATGCACACACCGAATGGGTGCCGGATCACTTCATAGGCGGGCATCCCGCTTTGGACCTGTCGAACGCCGTGTTCGACCGGCGGGTGCCAGCAGCTGATAATGAACTGTTTAAGTCCGTCCGGGATGTTGCGAACTGGTTCAACGCCTCAGGGCTTGCCGACGATCGCCAGGCGCAGGCCGTCGCCGAGATAGCGGATGGGCGGTTCGTGGAACGGGTCCGCGAAGTGCGGGAGGCGTCATTTCAGGTTTTCGAGTCAATCGCCGCCGGCAAACCGTCCGCGGTCGAACCGCTAGATCATTTCACCGTTTCACGGAAACGGCGAGCTGCTCTAACTCTTTGTTTTGACGCAATCCCGGACGGAAAACCGCTTCACACTTTTCCTGGAATTGCTCTAGGCGTGTTATTCTCGCGCACGGCAAGCTCGCTTGCCGCCGGCTCTATCGAGCTGGATCGCACCAGACCGAAGCTTGCCCTTGCCCGGTGGCGGGACCCGGATGCCGTCACCGCCTTGCTGGCCATGCTGTCCATCGAAGCGTTCTTCACCCTGCCGCGCGACAGGCTGCATTCCTGCCCTCGCTGTGGCTGGCTTTTCCTCGATACGTCGCGAGGCGGCAAGCGGCGCTGGTGCAGCATGCGCACCTGCGGTAACCGCGAGAAGGTCTCGCGCCACCGAGATCATGCCCATGCCTAGATCCGGGTTAGCGCACCACTTCGCCTTTGCCACGGGCAGGCCGGATGCCGGCGCGTCACTCCGGAAGACCGGCCTTGCGAAAACCATCGACGAAATGCTCGAGCGTAGCGGCGTCGCGGAATGGCTCGGTCGTCGCCCAGTGATGGGTTGTGAAATGCGGGTTGCCGACGAGAAACAGCTCGGCCTCCGCGCGCGCCTCATCCAGCCGGCCGAGTTGCGCCAGGCTTGCCGCCAGGAAACGGCGTGAGCTTGTGCGATAGGTCTCGTCACGGCGCAACGTCTCGATAGCGGCTTGATAGTCGCGCGCCGCATATTGCGCCTGGCCGAGCGTCAGATAGTACCAGCTCGCCGGAAACGGGTTCAGCCGGAACGCCTTGCGAATGTGCTCAAGGCCCTCTTCGACCCGGCCGGCCAGAACCGCGATGTCGGACAATGCAGCCCAGGTGTCGGCCTCGTTCGGGTCGAGCTCGATCGCCTTGGCGAATTCGGCATCCGCCTCGGCGAAGCTGCGCTCATAGGCAAGCAGGTAGGCCAGGATCCAGCGACAGCCAGCATCGTTGGGATCGATCGCCACAGCCTTGCGCGCCAGCTCCAAGGCAACGCTGCGGGCAGCTTCGGTTGGTCCGCCCCAATGCACCTGTCCCATCCAGTGGTTCATGGCAAGCCAGCGATAGGGCTCGGCGTATCCGGGATCGAGCGACACCGCGCGCGTCAGCATCAGATGCGCTTCCTGCGCCATCTGCGGCGAGTCGTCGATCAGCTTGCGCGCCCGCACGCAGAGATCGTAAGCCTCGAGATTGCTGGGCCGGTTGCGCGGCGGCAGCGTGCGCAGACGGCCAAGCAATGCCTCCACGATCTTGGCCGTCACCTCGTCCTGAACGGCAAAGATGTCGTCCAGGCCGCGATCGAAGCGTTCCGCCCACAGATGATCGCCGCTCACCGCGTCAACCAGCTGTGCGTTGATGCGCACGCGCCCCGCGGCGCGTCTTGCGCTGCCTTCCAGCAGGTAGCGCACGCCAAGGTCCCCGGCGATCTCGCGCACGTCCATCGCTTTTCCCTTGTAGGCAAAGGTCGAGTTGCGGGCGATGACGAACAGGCCGGAGATCCTGGACAGGTCGGTGATCAGGTCTTCGGTCAACCCGTCCACGAAGGAATCCTGCTCGGGATCGTTGCTGAAATTGACGAAGGGCAGCACGGCTATCGATGGTTTGTCGGGCAGCGGCAAGGGTTTTCGCTTGGCCTCGCCGAGCTGTTCGACGGCCCCCGTGAAACGGTAGCCGACGCGCGGAACGGTGGATATCCATTCGCCGTTCTCGCCGACAGGACCAAGCAGCTTGCGCAACTGCGCGATCTGGACGGTGAGGTTGCCTTCCTCCACGGCCGTGCCCGGCCATGCAGCGTCCATCAACTCGGCCTTTCCCAAGATTTCACCGGGCCGCCCGACGAGTGCTGCAAGCAGGCTCAGCCCGCGATAGCCAACGGCAACGGGGACGTCGTTCCGAAGCAGCGTTCCCGCACCCGGATCAAGCACGAACGGACCAAAGGCAAAACGCGATCCCATAGGCGCATCTATAGAGCAATTCCAGGAAAAGTGTGAAGCGGTTTTCTGTTCGGAATTGCGTCAAAACAAAGGGTTAGAGTAGGTTACCGGTTCCGTGAACCGGTGAACTGCTCTAGCTCGTTTGGAAGTTTTGAGAACTATTTGGGAGGGCTTAATTACGGCGCCGTCCGTATCGCGCAGAATTCAACCTCATCGAGAGCCCTTAGGCCCTCAAACCATATGGAGGTTGCCATGACCAATACACTTGCATCAGCCCAGCGTTGTGCAGCGCGACCGGGAACGCCCGTGCGGCCGGCATCGCGCCGGCTCCTGAAGACCCTGCGAAGCATCATAGCGAGCTGGCACGATCGGACCTGGCGCGAACGGATACGCTTTCGCTGGCAACTCAGGCAGATGTCGAAGGACAATCCGCATCTGATCGACGATATCGGCCTGACGATAGAGCAGGTCGAGGGAGAGATCGCCAAGTCCTTCTGGGAACGATAGAGCGAATGCCGCAATTGCTCGGGCGTCAGCGCACCGCCTCGCGATGGGCGCCTGCCAGGCGGGATGCGGCGGCCGTCGAGATCGCCACCTCGAAGCGCCAGCCCTGCGCGTCGACGCATTCACCAGTCGCCGGCATAATGCATGTGCGCCAGCACATAGCCGGCGACGGAGCCCGGTGATGGGAGAATGCCGGCCGTTGTGGCGGTGCGAAACGGTAGTACTCGTCATGGACCAGCACCATCGGAACGCCTTGAATCTCGACAGGACATCGAGCGCGTCGCACCCCTGAAGCGTGTCCCGTACGAACGGGTTCAGGCGTTTTAGGTCCTCGTTTTTATGCATGTCGTTCTCCCAAACCGAGGTCGCTTTGGGCGACATGCATCAGAGGGCATCCATATGTACGCCATTGGCAATCTGAGGGCAGCCGGGCAGGCCGAATTGCTCGGCCCACAGACATAGTGAACCTGCTGCTGCGTTGAGCGCCGCGCCGCGTTCTGTCAGCGAATAGACTACCTTCGCTGGAACCACGGAAAAGACTTTACGGTCGACAAGGCCGTCGGCCTCCAGTTCTCGCAATTGTTGCGCCAGCATCTTTTCACTGATGCCAGAAAGCGCCTGTTTCAATCGACCAAATCTGCGCGACGCCGTTCCGAGCTCGCAAAGGATATCTACTTTCCACTTTCCTTCGACCATCCTGACGGCCGCTGCAAAGCCATTGTCCGCGGAATTGTTCATCGCGCGTTCCTTACCTTCTGGTGACCACTTACGCCTGGGTGCGTATCGCGCGCCGCTCGTTTTGACATACCTCTCAAGACGATCACAGCAAAACGCGGTCTGACGCCGCCAATTGATATGGAGTGTGGAATGAAGCTTTCAATCACGGTCATTGGAACGGGCCGTATGGGCTCGGCGCTCGCCGGCAGCCTGCTTCAGTCGGGATATCCGACGACTGTCTGGAACAGAACCAGACAGAAGACCGATCCACTCGCCAGGCTGGGCGCAATCGTCGCGTCCTCCGTGGAGGAAGCCGTGAACGCAGGCGAGATCATCATTGTGAATGTCAGCGACTATGAGGCGACAAAAGCGCTTCTCCACAGTGACGCCATCGCCCCAGCCATTCGCGGCAAGCTGATCGTGGAGTTGACTTCGGGGACGCCGAGTGGCGCACGGGAAGCCGCTGAATGGTGTACGAAGCACGGCGCAAACTACCTTGATGGCGCGATCATGGCGACGCCGGATTATATCGGCACGGACGCTGGGACCATCCTGCTTGCCGGGCCAAGGGAGGCTTTCGACACGAACCGCGATGTGTTTCGCGCTTTGGGTGGCAATGTTCAGCATGTTGGCGAAGAACCAGGGCGTGCGAACGCGCTCGATAGCGCACTACTGGCTATCATGTGGGGCGCTCTGTTCGGGACGCTCCATGCGATCGCCGTGTCGCAGGCCGAAGAGATCGAACTCGGTGAACTGGCGCGGCAGTGGTCCGCGACGGCGCCGGTCATTGACGGCCTGGTGACCGACCTCATCAAGCGGACGAGCGCTGGCCGATTTGCCAGCGATAACGAAACGCTCTCGTCGATCTCGGCGCACCACGGCGCAATGCAGCATCTATTGGAGTTGATGCAGTTCCGCGAAATCGACCGTTCAATAGTCGATGGTTATGATGCGATATTCAAACGGGCCATAGCGGCGGGCCACTTGCACGATGATTTCGCCGCGCTCTCGCATTTTCTGGCGATAGGGAAGTAGCATGCCTTTGACGCATCTCATTGATAAGTATTGTTCCTCGTGGTCCACCGAAAACGTCGAGAAGCGGCGAGTGTCGCTGCTATCGATCTTGAGCGAAGGCGCGACGTATACAGATCCAACTGTTCACGCTGTTGGTGCCGAAGAACTGCTAGCCCACATTGCAGGAATTCAGAGCAAGCATCCTGGTGCCTGCATTCTGCGGACCAGCAACGTGGATGTTCATCACGGCGTCGCGCGCTTCGCGTGGAAGTTTGTGATGCCTGACGGTTCGTCTTTACCCGAGGGCCTGGACATCGCCTTTCTAGATGAGGAGCAGAAACGGATAACGCGCATCATTGGCTTCTTCGGTTTGTTGAAACCAGTTCGACCTCTGGCAGAGGGCGGCGTCAGCTAACCGGCCAAAAGCTGACATTCGAACATGTCAGCGCACCGCCTCGCGGTGGGCGCCGGGCAGGCGGGTGGCGATCAGCTTGTCGATGCGGCGGCCGTCGAGATCGACCACCTCGAAGCGCCAGCCCTGCGCGTCGACGCATTCGCCAGTCGCCGGCAGATGGTGCATGTGCGACAGCACATAACCGGCGACGGTTTCGTAATCGCGGTTTTCCGGCAAGTCGATGCCGAGAATGTCGGCCATCTCGTCGGCCTGCATGTAGCCGGCGAGCAGCCACGAGCCGTCCTCGCGCTTGACGGCGTTTTCCTCATCACCGGCGTCGGTGTCCGCGCGGAACACGCCGGTGATGGCTTCGAGGATGTCGGCCGGGGTGACGATGCCTTCGAAATGGCCGTATTCGTCATGCACCAGCGCCATCGGCACGTCGGATTCCTTCAGCTTCTGCAGCACATCCAGTGCGTCGGCCTGGTCGTACACGATAGGGGCTGCGCGCACATGCCTGCGCGGGTCGAGCACGCGGCCGGCAAGCAGTGCGGCCAGCACGTCACGCGTCTGGACGACGCCGACCATGACGTCAACGCCGCCGTCGCCTGCCGGCAGGCGCGAATGCTGGGTTTCCATGAGCAGCTTGCGGATGGCCGCCTCGTCGGATTGCAGATTGATCCAGTCGACCTCGGTGCGCGGCGTCATCACCGCGCGCACGGCGCGGTCGCCAAGCCGCATGACGCCGGCGATCATGCGCCGCTCGTCCGATTCGATCGTGCCGTGATGCTCGGCCTCGGCGACCAGCATCTTGATCTCCTCATCGGTGACTTTCTCCTCGCTTTCGCCGCGCTGGCCGAGCAGCCACAATATGGTGCGGCCGGAGAAGTCGAGCAGGAAGACCAGCGGCGCCGAGATGGTGGCGAGGATGGTCATTGCCGGAGCGACCCTGGCGGCGACCCGCTCTGGGTCGCGCAAGGCAATCTGCTTGGGCACCAGCTCGCCGACGATCAGCGAGAAATAGGTGATGATGGCGACGACGATGCCGACGCCGAGCGGATCGGCGACGGTCTCGCGGATGCCGGTCGAGGCCAGGAACTGCGCCAGCCGTTCGCCGAGCGTGGCGCCGGAAAAGGCGCCGGAGAGGACGCCGACCAGGGTGATGCCGATCTGCACCGAGGAGAGGAACTTGCCGGGATTCGAGCCAAGCTCGAGCGCGCGGCCGGCGCCATTGATGCCGCGGTCGATCATCGCTTTCAGGCGGGCCGGTCGCGACGAGACGATGGCAAGTTCGGACATCGACAGAAGGCCGTTCACACAGATGAGGACGACCACGATAGCGATTTCTACGTATAACATGAGCGGTCAATAGCATTGCGGCGCGGTCTTCGAAAATAGTCTGACGTGTTTTTTGAGAAATGACCGGCATTTCGGTCACGCGGCATCCGCAGCGGTGAGGAACCGTCAGGGATTTGGCATTGCTCTGAAGGGTCCGAAAAAGCCGACGACCTGCGACAGTTTTCCCTCCTTGGAAACGCGGCACATATCCATGCTGTCGGTGCCTCGAAATCCGTTTTCGCCTCTCTGCACCCAGCCAAAACGCAGGAAGTCATGATGAACATCGACCAAGGTCGTCCGTTCGAGCCAGAAGCCCGGACGGGCTTTCAGCACCTGATCAATGTGTCGGAGCAGCGCCTCGGCTCCGGAGATATGCACCGTCGGATCAATGTATGTGCCTTGCGGTTCGAATGAGGCGAACAACAGCCGGCGACGCTCCTCAGCTTCCGGGTCGAACCAGGCCCTGCAGTAGCTAGTCACCACACTTTCCGCGTCGAACATCAAAACCTGCTTTTGAAACCGCCCTTTTTTGAACCGCTTGGCTGTTTCAGCCTGCAAGGCCCGCGCGACCTACTGTTTGAGGACACCGACAATCGCCTCGCCGTCCGTGAAATAGGGATCGCCGCCGCCATTGCGTCCCGTACTGGTGGCGCCGACGCCCGATATGTCGCTGGTCGAGATCAGCGTGCCGGCGGTGGCTAGGTCGCGCATCAGGAAATCGCGCTCGGCGTCGATGTCGGGGCCGATATGGTGGGTGACAGCGCCGGTGTCGTGGCTGAGGCCGACGCCGCGATCGAAGCTGGCCGAGCCCAGCCACAGCGGCCGGCCATCGTCGCCGCTTGCATCGGTCTGCCAGAAGCGGACATGATGCCGGCGGTCGGCGCTGAGGCCCTCCGGCTTTTCGAAGGCGAGATCCTGGGCGCGGCCATCGAACAGCAGCCTGCTGACCGGCGCATCGGGGTAGGGGTGGTCGAACAGCACGCTTTCACCGATTTCGATCGCGGTCTTCAGGGTCACGGCGTCGGCGGTGTCCCAGCCGGCGACGGCGAAGGCATGGACCACCTCCTTCTGCGTGCCGACAAGGCCGACATTGATCGGGTCGCCCGGAATGCCTTGCGGCGTGTGCGTCAGCATCTCGAAGCGCTGCGTGCGAAAACCGCGATCGCGGAACGTCCAGAATTCCGGTGCGGCGAAATAGGCGAGCACCAGATAGGCAGCCAGCAAGGTCGCCACCCAGATTGCAACGCGTCGCCGAAAACTTCGCTGGCTCATGAACGCCGCCCGATCCGTGCGATATCTGTTGCCTGACGGACCCTGGAAATCAATGGCCAGCGGCGCGCTGCCGGTCTATCGTGGGCCATCGTTTCTTCGCGGGGGCAGCAATGGAGCGGAAGCTGGCAGGCCGCAAGCCCATGGCGTTGACCGCCGAGCTTGTCGCGCAAGTTGAGCGTGTCGAGCCTGATCCCGGGCCAGAGCCCGGAACCAGCAAGCACACCGATGCGGAGTTCGATGGCCTGGTGGAGCAACTGCTTTCGCAGTATCGGCCCGACACGCTTTGGGTCTTCGCCTATGGGTCGTTGATCTGGAATCCCGAATTCGCCCATGTCGAGCAGCGTCCCGCAACGGCGACGGGATGGCACCGCTCGTTCTGCCTGAAGCTGACGCGCTGGCGCGGAACACGCGAATTGCCGGCCTTGATGCTGGCCCTCGACCGTGGTGGCAGTTGCAACGGGATCGTCTACCGATTGCCCGCGGAAGACCATTTCGGGCAACTCGGCCAGCTCATGCGCCGCGAGATCGACGCCAACCCGCCCACCAACGTGCCATGCTGGATCAAGATCAAGACCAGGGACGGGCCGCTTCGTGCCTTGGCCTTCGTCGCCGCGCCGAACGGCAGCGCCTATGCCGGCCGGTTGCCATTGGAGCAGGTTGCCGACACGCTGGCGCGGGCTGCCGGTCATTGGGGCTCTTCGGCGCAGTATTTGTTCAGGACCGTGAGCAAGCTTGAAGAGAGCGGCATCCGCGACCGCAATCTCTGGCGCATCCAGGACTTGGTCGCACGGCAAATCGCCGCTTCAACCGGTGGCGCCGATTAGGCTGATCTCTTCCTAACGGCAGGCGCGATAACCGTTCTTGCGGTTCTTGATGTCGAAATGGAAATGGTTGCGGTGGTCGTAATTGTAGCCGGGGCCGAGCACGGTGGTGAAATACTGGCAGCCGTCGGCGCGCACATTGTTGAGGAAGCCGCGGGTGCGGAAAGCGAACAGGCCGGGCTTGCGCACGTCGATGTCGTCGCCATTGTTGAGCTCGATGCTCATGACGTCGAGCGCATTGCCCTTGCCGTGCTCTGACAGCACACCTTCGCCGGCAATCCTGCGGCAGGAATAGCTGGAGCCTTGGTGGATGGTCTTGACGCCTGAGAAATAACGCCAGCGGGCGGAGGGGACGAGCTCGTTCTTGGTCCAGCCGGCGAAGGTAGCGGCCATGTCGCAGGTCAGGGTCGCTGCGGGCTTCATCTGGATGTTGCCGATGGCCGAAACCTTGACCGGATAATCGATGCCGCACTGGCCTTCATGGATCGGCGCCAGGTCGGTGTAGGCGACACCGAGGCGCTTCAATTGCTGCCGGCAGTCGGTTTCGCTGGCCGGCATCTGCTCGACGGGCGACATCGGCTCGTCCATGCGCGGATAAGCGGCCTGCGTCATATATGGATTGGAAGGGACAAGCTTCTGCATGCCGGCATATTGCGGCACCGCAGCCGTCTGCGCGCCGACGTCGACGGCCGGCTGCAGCGACAGCACACTGCCGGTGTTGCAGGCGGAGAGCGCCGCCAGCGCCAGGCTGGCGGTCAGCATTGCTGCATATTTTGACAGGCGCGCGGTGGAAAACACGGCCCGAAATTTGCCGGCCATTGGCGGAATCCCGTTGATGGATATCCGGCATTTTAACGATCAAGGGTAAAGGAAAACTCAGCGCCCGCGTTCATGCCTGCGGCCGAATTGCGGCACGCGGCCTGGATCAGCCATGGTCACTGGCAGAACGTGCCGCCATGCCGGCGCGGTTCGAGATCGAGATGGAAATGCAGGGAGTGATCGGCATCGGCGCCCGGACCGAGCACTGTCTTGAAGGGACCACAGGCCGCCTTGCGCACGGCGTTGAGGAATTTGGCGTCCTTCTCGGGCGGCGCCGGGCCGACCTCGATCTTCTTGCCGTCCGACAGCGTGAAGCTGGCGATGTCGAGCGCGTTGCCGAACGCATGCTCCGACAGTTTTCGGGTGCCGTTGCGTGGCCGGCAGACAAAGGCCGATGCCTGGCCGATTGATTTCAGGTCGGCGCCGAATTCGGCCTTCGCCGCCGGCTGGATCACATCGGTGGCAAAACGCGCTGCCGCCTCGGCCATCTTGCAATTGAGTTCGGTTCCGGCGGCAATCGCGATCGACTTTCCAAGCGTCTTCAGCACCAGGGGATAGGGGATCGAGCAGCCGATTTCGGGGTTGCTTTCCGCTTTGTGCTCCTCGAATTCGACGCCGAGCGTCTTCAGCCGCTCGCGGCAGGCGACCTCTTCGGTGGGCATCTTCCCCTCGGGCTGGTCGGCCGAGCGCGGGTCGGGCAGCATTTTTTTGTCGCTTGTATCGGCCGGCTTTTGCGGCGGCTGAGGTGCGACGACCGGCGGCCCAGCCTCGGGCTCCGCGATGTCGGGTTTTGGCGTCGGCGTCGGTGCAATGGCCGGCGGCTCCGGCTCGCTTTCCCCGGCTGACGGCTCCTGAGCGGACGGCTCGGGACGTGTCTGCTTTTCCTGGTGGGATTTTTCTTGCTTGAACCGGTCGGGCGCTCCGGCGCTCTTCGGAGCTTCCGGCTTTTGCTCCTCGGTCTTTGCAGCGTCAGCCTTTGGAGCGTCCGCCGGGCGTGGCTCGGGCACTGGAATGCCGGGCTTGGGTGCTGGAATACCGGCCTCGGGCATCGGAACATCGGCGGGCGAGGGCAGCGGAGCCTGCGTTTTCTGCTGTGTCCGGTTCGGTGTGACCTGCCGGTGGCGCCGTGGTTTCAGGCTTTTTCCGCGCCGGTGTTTCAGGGGTTGGTCGGCCCGCTGTGTCAGCGGCTGCTCCATTCGCGGCGTCAGCGGCTGGTGATGGCGGTGGCGATGTTTGGCGTCAGCCGGTGTCACCAGCAGAGCCGTGACGGCCATGACCAATGCGATCCTGAATGTTCGGGAAAAGACAAGCGACCCCATCGCCGTCAACGGCGCCGACGCGAGGAAGTTGCCTTGGTCTCATCACGAACGGTATCCGCTCCGTTACGCACCGATCGCTTCCAGCCCTTCCTCCAGCCAGTCGGCGAGCAGCGGCATGCCGAGCAGGTATTTTGCGGTGCGCTTGTTGGCGCGTTCGCGCGCGGCCGCCAGCGCGTCCGCCCATTCGGTTGCGTCGTAGTCGCCGCGACCGACCCAGGCCAGCGCGATCAGTTCGGCTGCTTCATCGACATTGAGGTCGTTGATCAGCTCACGCAGCTCTTCTTCGGTCAGATTCTCGGAGCTTTCCTCGGCAAGGCCGTCATGGTGATGGTTGACATGGGACTCGCCATCGAGTTCGATCTCGTGCTCGGCGCCATCGGCATAGTCTTCATTGACGGCCGCACTCAGCGCCTTGGCCTTGAGGATGAACAGGCGCACAGTGTCGGGGCCGATCGAAAGTTCCCAGTCCTTTTCAAGCCGCCGCTGCAAGGGCCGTCTCCCTCAGGTCGTTTTGCCGGATGATAGCGGATTTGCGGCATCCGTCACCTGATGTTCTCCCGCACGCAATTTTCCGGGATGAAACGCAAGCCGACCGGCGTTAGTGTTGCATTCTCACCCCCCAGGAGGTTTCGATGCATAAGAGAGTGCTGATCCAGGCTGCGACCGCGCTACTCGCGCTGCAGTTCCTCGCCGTTCCCGTATACGCCGCCGGCAGCGATGGCGGCGGCGGTGACGAAACCGTCACCCAATGCAAGAAGGGCGAGGTCTGGGACAAGAAGAAGAAAAAGTGCGTCGCACCTCAGGAAGGCATGCTCGACGACGACAGCATCTATGATGCTGGCCACGCGCTGGCGCTGGCCGGGCGCTATGACGAGGCGATCGCCGTGCTCAGCCTCGCCGCCAACAAGCAGGATCCACGCATCCTCAACTATCTCGGCTATTCGCACCGCCATTCTGGCCGCGTCGCCGTCGGCCTCGGCTATTACGAGGAAGCGCTGCGCATCGATCCGAACTACACGCTGGTGCGCGAATATCTCGGCGAAGCGCATCTGCAGATCGGCGATCTGGCCGGCGCCCGGCAGCAATTGATGGAAATCGAGAAGCGGACCGGCAAGGGTTCGCGTGAATATGGCATGCTGGCCGAGCAGATCGACCATTTCATGAGAAGCTGAAAAGATCCCAGGGCTCTTCCAAGCGGCCGCGAGCGATCGCGGCCGCTTTTTTGTTGCCCCCAGTCTCATTCACCGCCTGCGGCTGATGAAAACGGGGATGATTTTAGCAAAACCGATTTTTAGGCGTGAAAAACCCGCTGACATTGCTATATTCAGGGAAATTGCGGTGAAACGGTTCCGTTAGCCCGAGGCTGCCGGACCCGTTTTCTTTTTGTACCCATCGACAAGGCTTTCCCCGAAACGCGGGGGTGGCAGCAGGAAAGGTCAGGCATCATGAACAAGGTCCCGATGACAGGCGAGGGGTTCGCGTCATTGAAGGAAGAACTGCGCTGGCGCCAGCAGGAAGAGCGGCCGCGCATCATCGAGGCGATCTCCGAGGCGCGCTCGCATGGCGACCTTTCCGAAAATGCCGAGTATCATGCCGCCAAGGAGTCGCAGAGCCTGAACGAGGGCCGCGTCAACGAGCTTGAAGATTATATCGCGCGGGCCGAAGTGATCGACGTCAGCAAGCTCAGCGGTGACAAGATCAAGTTCGGCGCCACTGTGGTGCTGGTCGACGAGGACACCGAGGAAAAGAAGACTTACCGGATCGTCGGCGACCAGGAGGCGGACGTGAAGTCCGGCCGCATTTCGATCTCCTCGCCGATCGCGCGTGCGCTCATCGGCAAGGAAGTCGGCGACGCCATCGAGGTCAATGCGCCTGGCGGTGCCAGGGGGTATGAGATCGTCCAGGTGCAGTTCATCTAGAGCAATTTGAGGTGGGCGCGGCAGCGCTAGCCTTTCAATTCAATTATTGACTAAATCAACCGGTGCTGGCGCCGACTTTAAGCGCCAGCAGCCTTTCTGCCTCCGCCACCACCTCCGCCGGCATCACACGCCCCCTGGGCGGTGCCAAAAGCGTCGACGCATATTGCCCGCGAGGACCCGTCAACCCGGGCTCGGTTGCCAGGAACACCGCGACCGTCGGCAGGCCAAAGGCACTGGCGAGGTGAGTGAGCCCGGTGTCGGCGCCGATGACCAGTTCCGAGCGGCCGATGAACGCAGCGATGTCGGCCAGCGGTGACTTTGGCACCACAACTGTCGATGGCACTGCCTTGGCAATGGCTTCGGCCACGGCCTTCTCACGCTCGTTCGACCAGGTCGTGACCGGCGTCATCCCACGTTCAGCCAGCAGGCGGGCGGTTTCAATCCAGTCTTCGGCCGGCCATTTCTTGTCTTCGCGGCTGGTGCCGTGCAGCAGGAAGGCGGTTTTTCCAGAAGGGCCCGCCAGAGTGCCGGCGGGCGGCACGATGCCGGAGTCCAGGGTCGAAAGATCGGGCTGATAGCCGAGCGCCAGCCCGAACAGCCGCCGTGTCCGTTCGATGGCGTGCAGGTCGCGCGGCACGGGATAAGTGGCATCGTAGAACAGCGTCGCAGAAGGTTCGCGCGCGCTCGAACGGTCGAAGCCGGCAATGTGGGAGCCCACCTGTCTTGCCACCAGAGCCGATTTCAGGAGGCCTTGCGCATCGATGACGAGGTCGTACCGGCAATCGCGCAAGGTCCGGCGCAGGGCGGCCGCCTCGCGCCAGGTGGCGCCGTCGAGCAGCGCCTTGCGCCAGCGCCGGATCGCCACCGTATGAATCCGGTCGATCGCCGGGTGAAGCGCGACGATACCGGCAAATGCCTCTTCGACGCACCAGTCGAAGGTCAGGTCCGGGCGGTTGCGACGGGCATCCTCGACGGCCGGAAAGGTGTGAATGACATCGCCCATCGATGACGTCTTGACGATCAGCACCTTCATGCCGCTGCCGGGATGTCCAGCAGCCGCTCCGCCGCTGCTGCGACCTGGCCGACTTCAAGCGTCTTCAGGCAGTTGAGGTGGCCGAGCGGGCAGACCTTCTGGTGGCATGGCGAGCACGACAGGCTAAGCCAGACCAGTTCCCGGTGCTCAGCCAGCGGTGGCGTGTTCTCGGGCGAGGTCGAGCCGTAGACGGCGACGATCGGCGTGCCGACGGCGGCCGCGACATGCATCAACCCGCTGTCGTTGGACACGGCCAGCCTTGCGGCGGATATCAGGTCGATGGCGTCCTCCAGCCGCGTCTGTCCGGCGAGGTCGACGACGCCGGGGGCCAGGGCCGCGATCTCCGCCGTCACGTCGCGGTCGTTCTTCGAGCCGAACAGAGCGACCTTCAAGCCTTTGCCCATGAAATTGCGGGCAAGCCCGGCATAGCTTTCGCTGGGCCAGCGCTTGGCCGGGCCGAATTCGGCGCCGGGCATCAGGGCCACGAATTTTTGCGGCGCTAGGCCGAACCGGCCGAGCAGATCGACCTGGTTTTTCGTGTCCACGCTAAGCCGTGGCGCCCGGAAACCACCGCCCTGGGCAAGGCCGAAATAGGCCTGCGCGGTGCGTCGTTTGATGCTGTCGGGCAATGGCACGATGTCGGTCAACAGGCCATAGCGCATCTCGCGCAGGTTGCCGACCCGGCGCGGAATGCGGGCAAAGAACGGGATCAGCGCCGACTTCCAGCTGCCCGGCAGGATATAGGCGATGTCGTAGCGGCCGCGCAGCAGGCGGCCGAAGCGGCGGCGATGGGTGAATTCGAGCGCGCCGGGTTTGAGCGGAAAGTCGATCTGCTGGCGGATTTCGGGCATGCGCTTGACCAGCGGCGCTGCCCAGGCCGGCGCCAGCACATCGATGGCGGCGTTGGGATGCAACTCCTTCAGCGCCGAAAACAGGCACTGCGCCATCACCATGTCGCCCACCCAGCGTGGGCCGATCACGAGGATCGTTGGGCTTTCAGCCATTCGACATAGTCTCTGACACCGGTTTCCACTGTCCGGAATTGGCCATTGTAACCGGCCGCGCGCAAACGGGACATATCAGCTTGCGTAAAGCTCTGGTAGCTGCCCTTGAGATGGTCGGGGAAGGTGATGAACTCGATCTCGCCCTTGCCCAGCGTGTCGATCACTGTTTCCGCTATGGCGCGGAAGGGCTGGGCACGGCCGGTGCCGCAATTGAAGATGCCGCTTGAGCCCTGTTTCCACAGCCACAGATTGACGTCGGCGACGTCGCCGACATGGATGAAGTCGCGGCTTTGTTCGCCGGGCCCGAACCCGTCATGGGCGCCGAACAGTTTCGGGTTCTCGCCGCGTTCGACCTGGTTGAACAGATGGAAGGCGACGGAGGCCATGGCGCCCTTGTGCGCCTCGCGCGGGCCATAGACGTTGAAGTAGCGCAAGCCCACGACCTGTGAATGGTCGGTATCGAAGGCGGTGCGCCCGGCGAACACGGTTCGCCTGACGAAGTCGTCGAACAGCTTCTTGGAATAGGCGTAGACGTTGAGCGGCCGCTCGAGCGCCGGATCCTCGCGAAACTCCGAGCCGCCGCCATAGACGGAAGCCGAGGAGGCGTAGAGGAAGGGCACGCGCAGCGCCTGGCTTGCGTGCAGCAGCCGTTTCGAGAAGGCGTAGTTCACCTCCATCATGAACTTGCCGTTCCACTCGGTGGTGGTCGAGCAGGCGCCCTGGTGGAAGATGGCCTCGATGCGGCCGAGCGAGCCTGCCTCCATGCGGTCCAAGAAATCGTCCTTGTCGAGATAGTCGGCGATCTTGAGATCGGCAAGATTGGCGATCTTGTGACCGTCGGTAAGGTCGTCGACGACGAGGATGTCGTCATGCCCTTCGGCATTCAGCGCGGCGACGATGTTGGAGCCGATCATACCGGCGCCGCCCGTGACGATGATCATGAAGGGCCTCTGGTTGCTTGCGATTCCGGCCCTTATAGGGGAGGCTAGGCGGGCTGTCGATAAAGCCAGGCATGTGCCTGTCCTGCCATTTTTATGGGCTTGTCTGTTTTGTCTGTTTTGTCTATTATGGACAAAACGGGACATCCCATGAAAAACTATCCATCGACCGATCTGAAACAGAATCTTGGAGATGTGCTTGCAGCTGCCAGCCAGCAGCCGGTCTCCATCACTCGCCACAACAAGCCGAGATACGTCCTGATGAGCATCGAGGCCTACGAAGCGCGCTTCGGCAACGACAGCCGCCGCGTCTACGCTGCGGAGGATGCCCCGACCGAACATGTCGAGATGCTTGAGGAGTACGCCGCGGAATTGGACCGTGATTAAACCCGCCGCTGCGGACGTCTGGCGATATCCATATCTTTGGCATCGCCAACACGGAGACGGCGAGACCGAAGGCCGGAAGTCACGGCCTGTAGCCTTTGTGGCTGTCCTTCCTGGGAAAGCCGGCGGTACGAACCTCTTCATCCTTGCAATCACTTCCACGCAGCCGGGCCGTGATCGCGTTGCCGTCAGCATCCCGGAAATTGAACGCCACCGTGCGGGCCTCTACCCTATGCCCCTTTGGGTCATGGTCGACGAGTACAATCATGATATCCTGGAAGCGTCAGCCTATTTCGAGCCGGGTGCGCGAATCGGCGCGTTCAGCCCGTCATTTCACAAGAAAATTATGTTCGCTTTTACTGCGGTTGTCCGCACGGGTCAGTCCAAAGCCATCCCGCGCGCGGACTGAATCGACAGAACAGAGCACGATCGTGAGGGACCAAAAATGCCATCGACCGAACTGCTCATCGCGTTTTTCGCCACCACGGCGATCTTCGCCTACATTCCAGGGCCGGCCATGCTCTATGCCGCCGCGCAGACGATGGCGCGCGGCCGCTGGTCCGGCCTGACGGCGGCACTTGGCATCCATCTGGGCGGCTACGTGCATGTTTTCGCCGCGGCTGCCGGGCTGTCGGTGCTGTTTCATGCCGTGCCGACCCTCTACCAGGCGGTCAAGCTGGTCGGCGCGCTCTATCTGATCTGGCTTGGCGTCTCGCTGTTTCGCAAGCGCGCGGACGGCGATGCGTCGCTGCCTGCCATCGAGCGCAAATCGGCACGGCGCGCCTTTTTCGAGAGCATCACCGTCGAGGTGCTCAATCCGAAGACAGCGATCTTCTTCATGGCGTTCCTGCCGCAATTCATCGACGCCTCGGCGGCGTTTCCGGTCTGGCTGCAGTTCGTCGTGCTCGGCACGATCGTTAATCTGATGTTCTCCTCGGCCGATATCGTCTGTGTGTTCCTGGCGGGCGCCGTGATCGGCCGTTTGCGGCGTTCGAGCCGCGCACAGCGGCTGATGCAACGGGCGGGAGGAGCTGTGCTGGTCGGGCTGGGCGTCCATGTCGCCCTGCAGAAGAGCTGACCGCCCGAGCCTGCCGGGATCATGCCTGCCGTTGCGCTGCGTGAATTTGCGGTATATCGGCTTTCGCCATGAGCGATCCGACCAGTCGA
This sequence comes from Mesorhizobium sp. M0239, assembly GCF_040321815.1. Lineage (NCBI taxonomy): Bacteria > Pseudomonadati > Pseudomonadota > Alphaproteobacteria > Hyphomicrobiales > Phyllobacteriaceae > Mesorhizobium > Mesorhizobium sp. M0239. Next base: position 36,722 of record NZ_JAMYSG010000006.1, on the reverse strand, counting down.
TTGATGAGCACTTATGAGATTGAAATCGGCCTTTTCCCTGTGTTGCCAGTGACATGATCAAGCACAATCCGCCTTCTCCCGAACCGTTGCACCGCGCCATTGCGCGGTTCGGCCAGGCCACCGTGCTGGTGGTCGGCGACTTCATCCTCGATCGTTTCGTCAACGGTGTCATCGAGCGGATCTCGCCGGAGGCGCCGATCCCGGTGCTGCACGGGCGCGGCGAGACCTCGACCATGGGCGGTGCCGGCAATGTCGTGGCCAACATCGTTTCGCTTGGTGCTGCCGCTGTTCCCGTCTCGGTCATCGGCACCGATGTGGCAGGCGATAGCCTGGTGCGGATGCTCGGCGAGCTTGGCGCCGATACGGCGGGCCTCGCGCAGGAGCGTGGTCGCATGACCTCGTCCAAAAGCCGCTTCAGCGCGCTCAACCAGCAGGTGCTGCGCTTCGACGAGGAGGAAATCAAGCCGTTGGGTGCTGCGGAGCGAGCCGGCCTGATCCGGCATTTCCGCGCCGCACTGACGCGCGCCGACATCGTCATCCTGTCCGACTACGGCAAGGGCATCCTGCTCGACGGCGTCGCCGGCGACTTGATCGCCATCTGCCGCGAGGCTGGAAAGCCGGTGCTGGTCGACCCGAAGGGCCGCGATTATGCGCGCTATGCCGGGGCGACCGCCATCACCCCCAACCGCAAGGAACTCGGCGAGGCCGTCGGCCATGCGGTGTTCGCCGATGACGAGATCGTGGCTGCCGCACGCGAGCTGATTTCGGCACATGGTTTCGATTTCGTCGTTGCGACGCGCAGCGAAAAGGGCATGAGCGTGGTCGGTCCCGACGAGGCGCGCCACATCGCCACCCAGGCGCGCGAAGTGTTCGACGTTTCGGGCGCCGGCGACACGGTGATCGCGAGCTTCGCGCTGGCGCTGGCCGTGGGCGCCGATACGGTCATGGCCGCTTCGATCGCCAATGCCGCTGGTGGCGTCGTGGTGGGCAAGCGTGGCACCGCGCGGCTGACGGTCGAGGAACTCACCGGCGCGCTGTTCCGTTCACATGGGCCGACCGCCCACAAGGACGCCATCCTCGATGCCACATCGGCCGCCCGCATGGTGGCGGCGTGGAAGGAAGAGGGCCTGAGCGTCGGCTTCACCAATGGCTGCTTCGACATCCTGCATGCCGGCCATGTCAGCTTGCTGCACGCGGCGCGCAGCCAGTGCGACCGGCTGGTGCTCGGCCTTAACAGCGATGCCTCGGTGCGGCGACTGAAGGGCGCCGGGCGCCCGGTCAACGACCAGCACGACCGCGCCTGCGTGCTGGCAGCACTTGCCTCGGTCGATGCGGTCGTGGTGTTCGAGGAAGATACGCCGCTGGCGCTGATCGAAGCGCTGCTGCCCGACATACTGGTCAAGGGGGCCGATTACACGGTCGACACCGTGGTCGGCGCCGATGTGGTGCAGAAGGCCGGCGGACGCGTCGTGCTGGTCGATCTGGTCGCCGGAAAAAGCACCACCAACACCATTGGCAAATTGCGCGCCGGCGGCACCACAAACTGAGGGTTTCATGTCCGAGTTGAACGATTATCTTGTCCGCTCCGCGGCTGCCATATCAGCCATGGTCGAACGGGACCTGACCGGTGAGATGGGGCGGGCAGCGAGCGCGGTGGTGACGGCGCTTTCGTCGGGGAAAGCCTTGCTCATCGCCGGCAATGGCGGCTCGGCCAGCGACGCCATCCACATTGCCGGCGAACTGGTCGGCCGCTTTCTCAAGGAGCGCAAGGCCTACAATGTCATCGCGCTGCCGGCCAATGCAGCGGTGCTGACCGCCTGGGGCAACGACTATGGATTCGACATGGTTTTTTCGCGCCAGGTCGAGGCGCATGGCTCCGCCGGCGGGGTGCTCCTGGCGATCTCGACCAGCGGCAATTCGCCGAGCATCCTTGCCGCCGCCGAACAGGCGCGGAGGATGGACATGACGGTGATCGGCATGACCGGCGACACCGGCGGCAAGCTGAAGCCTCTGTCCGATATCCTGCTCAACGTGCCGTCGACCTCGACGCCGATCATCCAGCAGGGGCATCTGTGCCTTTACCATCATTTGTGCGAGGTGGTCGAAGCGCGCCTCAGCAATGGCTGATCCCCCGACCTCTGGCCGCTATCCGCTGGCGGAGCCTGGCCTATGGGTCGAGCAGGTCGGCTCAAGGGTGTTCGCCGCCGGCTCGCCGGCGCTGTTCCTCGATCGCGACGGCACCATCAATGTCGATACGGGCTATCCGGATGATCCTGCCGAAATGGTGCTGCGCGCGGACATAGCCGCGGTGATAGCCGCCGCCAACCGGGCCGGCATTCCGGTCATCATCGTCACCAACCAGTCGGGCATCGCGCGTGGCTATTTCGGCTGGGGCGATTTCGCTGCCGTCAACGGCCGCGTGCTCGAGCTGCTGCGCGCCGAAAATGCGTTCGTCGATATGGTCGTCGCCTGCGCCTATCACGAAGCTGGCACCGGTGTGCTTGCGGTCGCCGATCATCCGATGCGCAAGCCCAATCCGGGCATGCTGCTGGAGGCGGCCGGGCGCCTCGGGCTCGATCTGCGGCGTTCGCTGATCGTCGGCGACAAGGAGGCCGACATGGAGGCGGGACAACGCGCCGGCCTCGCGCAGGGCTGGCTGGTAGACGGGCAAGCAGCTGTCCGATCGGGCTTCACAATTCAGCCTTGGTGCGCCCGCGCGGATTTCGACGGCCTGCTCGCCGCAATAGCTGCGCTTGGCACCGCCTCGGGCGCGCCGTGACGGCTTACATCCGATCTTTGTCTCGCCAGGCTTCATAAAGCTTGGCCTCTGTCGCGAACGAATACAGCATCACCAGCATCGAATAGACGAACCCGTGCCGGCCGCACAGGAAGTAGCGTTTGGCCAGGTAGAACTTCAGGAAGTTGCCGAGAGGCGACAGCACCAGTCTTATCAGGCCGGGCTTCTTGGCTCGTTCGACAAGCGTGGCAACCTTGAGGCTGGAGTAGGTGTTGGCTCTTGCCAGATCCTCGGCAATGGTCATTTCGCGGCGATGCAGCAGCACGCCATTTTCTATCGTGCCGGTTTCGCCTGGCACCTCGAACGACTCATGGACCCGCAGATTAAGGTCCATCGTGGCCTTGTCGCGGCGGAAAAGACGCAGCAGCCTGTTGTGAAGCACCCAGCGGTGCGCATAGCCATAGCCCTTCAGCTTGTCGCGGCGTCTGATGTACCATCCGTCGAAGGCGTCATTCCCAAGCTGGGTCACATTCATGATTGACTGCCTGAGCACGTCGTCGATGGCCTCGTCGGCTTCAATCGAAAGGCACCATGGTTGCGTGGCCTGATCGAGCGCGAATTGCCGCTGACGAGGAAAGCCCGGCCAATCGTTGTGAAACAGCCTTATCGGGTAGCCTTTGGCGATGTGCCCATTGACGACGTCCAGAGTGCTGTCCGTCGAGCCCGAATCGACGACGATGATCTCGGCGCAGAAATCGACGCTTTCCAGGCACTCGCCGATCATTTCGGCCTCGTTCATGCAGATGACCAGCGCCGAAACCGGGCTAGAAAATCGAGTCATCGTCCCACCCCACGGCACACTGTTCTCGGAATTGGGCTGCCCTGCGCCACCTGTTTACGCAATCCCGAAAGCGCTATGCGCTTTTCCCGGGAAAACCGTTAGATACTTTTTCTGGAATTGCTCTAGGAAACCAACAAGACGGCTACGGCAGAAATTCCGGCTTCACAGGAGAGCTATCGAACGCCAAAGCGGCGCTGATATGGCGAGGCGTTCAAGCCGCATCGGCGAAAGCCCGCTGCGGTTCAACCGGCTCAAGGCTGTGCGAACGAGACCAGCCCTTCGTCCTTGACCCGGCGGATGGTGAGCGCTGTTCGCACCGTGTCGACATTCGGGGTCGAGGTCAGTTCCTCGATGACGAAGGTCTGGAAGGCGCCAAGGTCGCTCGCCACGCAATGCAGCAGGAAATCGGATTCGCCCGACACCATCCAGGCGTCGCGTACGATCGGCCAGCCGCGGGTGCGCTCGGCAAAGATGCGCAGCTCGGCATCGGCCTGATGATGCAGGCCGACCAGGCAGAAGGCAACGACATCGAGGCCGAGCGCTGGCGCATTGAGCAAGGCACGGTAGCCACGGATGATGCCGGCTTCCTCCAGGCGCTTGACGCGGCGCAGGCATGGCGGCGCCGAAATGCCGACGCGGTTCGACAGTTCGACATTGGTCATGCGGCCGTCGCCCTGCAATTCGCGCAGGATCTTCCAGTCGATGGCGTCGAGGTCGGCCTTGAGCGGCATGGGGGTTCTCGATCATCAGGGGCAATACGCAAGAATCTTGCGTGATTTTGTAATTAAACGACTTCGCTGTCCATTCCTCCTTCGCCCGGAATATTTCACGGGATCAGCGGGCGACAGGTGTGACAAAGCTTTCCGGGGACGAACTCCAACTTGCCTTGCTGGCGTCGTGGGCAACACTTACATTACGCGCGACAATGATCGAGTTTTCCATGCCGCAATTGCCGGCAGCCCTCCGCAGAGGCTTTAGATGACCACCAAGCACGCGCCCGTTCTCATCATCGGTTCCGGTCCGGCCGGCTATACGGCGGCGGTCTATGCCGCCCGCGCCATGCTGAAGCCGATGCTGGTCGCCGGCCTGCAGCAGGGCGGGCAGTTGATGATCACCACCGATGTCGAGAACTATCCCGGCTTCGCCGACCCGATCCAGGGTCCGTGGCTGATGGAGCAGATGCTGAAACAGGCCGAGCATGTCGGCACCGACATCATCAACGACATCATCACCGAGGTCGACCTCAACGTGCGACCGTTCCGTGCCAAGGGCGATTCCGGCACCACCTATACCGCCGACGCGCTGATCATCGCCACCGGTGCGCAAGCGAAATGGCTGGGCATCCCGACCGAGCAGGACTTCATGGGTTTTGGAGTCTCGGCCTGCGCCACCTGCGATGGTTTCTTCTACAGGGGCAAGGATGTCGCGGTGATCGGTGGCGGCAATTCCGCGGTGGAAGAGGCGCTCTATCTGTCCAATCTCGCCAAGAGCGTGACGGTCATCCACAGGCGAAGCGATTTTCGCGCTGAACGTATCCTGCGCGAGCGGCTTCTGAAGAAGGACAATGTCCGCGTCATCTGGGACACGATCGTCGACGAGATCACCGGCCGGCCCGGCAAGACGCCGCTGCCGCCCTCGGTCGAGGGGCTGAAGCTCAAGCATGCGGTGACCGGCGAGGTGTCGCACCTCAAGGTCGACGGCGTGTTCGTGGCCATCGGCCATGCGCCGGCGGTTGAACTGTTCGCCGGCAAGCTCAAGCAGAAGCCGAACGGCTATCTGTGGACGGCGCCGGATTCGACCCGCACCGATGTGCCGGGCGTGTTCGCGGCCGGCGATGTGACCGACGATATCTACCGCCAGGCGGTGACGGCGGCGGGGCTTGGCTGCATGGCCGCACTCGAGGCGGAGAAGTATCTGGCCGGCATCGAAGTGCATCGCGAAGCGGCCGAGTAGAGAGTTCAGAGAGCGGCTTAGAAACGCCGTGTAAAAGCCTGATTTTTCATTCAGACGCCAAAACAGAACGAGGGGAATCATGGCGTTGGACTGGGACAAGCTACGCGTGTTTCACGCTGCGGCGGAGGCGGGGTCGTTTACCCATGCGGCCGAGACATTGCATCTGTCGCAATCGGCGATCTCGCGGCAGGTCAGCGCGCTCGAGCATGATGTCGGCGTGCCGCTGTTCAACCGCCACGCCCGCGGGCTGGTGCTGACCGAGCAGGGTGAGATGCTGTTTCGCACGGCGCATGACGTGCTGATGAAGCTGGAGACCATCAAGTCCCGGCTGACCGAGACCAAGGATCGCCCGTCGGGCGTGCTGCGGGTGACGACGACGGTGGGGCTGGGCGCCGGCTGGCTGACCGAGCGGGTACAGGAATTCATCGAACTCTATCCCGAAATCAGCCTGCAGCTGATCCTCGCCAACGAGGAACTCGATCTCACCATGCGCCAGGCCGATTGCGCCATCCGGCTGCGCCAGCCGCAGCAGCCGGACCTGATCCAGCGCCGCCTGTTCACCGTGCATTTCCACCTCTACGCGGCCCCATCCTATGTCGCCAAGCATGGTAAGCCGTCTTCCGTCGCCGAGCTGAAGGCCCATCGCATCGTCACCTTCGGCGTGCCGGTGCCGTCGCATCTGTCGGAGCTGAACTGGCTGGAAACGGTCGGTGATTTCGAAGGCGGACAAAGGGTGCCGACGCTGCAGATCAACGACATATTGTCGATCAAGCGTGCGGTGCAGGGCGGTGCCGGCATCGCCATGCTGCCCGACTATGTGATCAGCAAGGACTCCGATCTGGTGCAGCTGCTGCCGGAGACCGAGGTGCCGTCTTTCGACACCTATTTCGCCTATCCCGACGCGATGAAGAACCAGGCCAAGCTGCATGTGTTCCGGGACTTCATCATCGCCAAGGCCCGAAGCTGGTCCTTCTGAGGGCATGCCGATATTCAAGTGAGGCCGGCCCGCGAATGGCCGCTTCCTGCGCTTCCCCGTCTACCGCATCGCGGTAGAACTGTGCTCACGTACTTAAGTACGCTCCGCTCCGGTTCTCGGCAGCCACCATTCTCGACTCGGCCTGACCTGAATCTCAACGCGCCCTGCGATGGTGGCTCAACCACGCCAGGGCGACAGTCGAGGCAGCCAGCCCGGGACGTTGCGGCGGTAGGTGTCGTATTCGGCGCCGTAGCGGTGAGCCAAGGTCGGCTCCTCGTAGAACCGCACGAAAGAGCCCATGACGATCGCGCCGATGACTGCATAGGCGACAAGCGCCCAGCTCGAGAACAGCAGCGCCTGGCCGAGGATGATCGACAGCACGGCGACATACATCGGGTTGCGGACATGGCGGTAGATGCCACCGATCACCAGCCTCTCGGTCGGGGCGACCGGTGCGGGTGTGCCCAGGCCCTCAAGCGCAAAACGGCCGAAGGCATGCAGGAGTGCCGCGACCGCGGCGACGATCAGAAGCCCGCCGACAGGGACAAAGCCCGGCAGACCAGACCACGGCAAGCCCCAGCGATCGGTCAACAGCCAAGGCACCAGCCCGGCAACCACGCAGGGCGCCGCGATGAAGAAGGCCGCACTGCCCGCGATCGCCGAAAACGTCCGCATTGGCTGCTTCCTCCCCGATTGCCTTAGAAATGCACGCCTGCTGCCCGCTTCCACATCATTGCCCAGTTTTGGCATTTCGAGCCGACAGCCAGCCGAGATTGGCGATTCTGTAGTTGCAATTGCCCGATTCAGCGCTCCATTTCGACGATTTTGCTGGTCCTATTGGCTTCTGGAATGGGTTAGACCACAGCCTGCGTCTTTTTGCATGTGTGTGTTGCAAAATAGATGCTTGTTTCTTGGGCATGATGAGCACATATATAGATCATCTCCTGGGCGCGTTCTCCTCCCATTAGCGCCCTCGAGTGTTCCCCTCTGGAGGTTAGCCTTAACAGGCACTCCAATCAAACTCAGCCGGATCTTCATTGATCCGGCTTTTTTGTTGCCTGTGCCCTGCTGGGCCGGCCAAAAATTCCATCACAATTGCCACGTAACGGTGACATGTAACCTCTGGTAACATATCCCGGACGCTCGCGACCTGCTATGTAGATCATAGGACGCGGTGTGGTTCGGACGGGAGATGGGGGCATCACTCGTACGGCCCGGGCTCAGGCGGCTACCGCGTCCGAACCGTTTTTCCGCCGAACACGGCGGTACCAAATGCGGCGGACCTGACGTTTTACCTCCCAAGGAAACGGTCCGCGAACAAAACGACGTCCGGCCCCGCCGGACGTCGTTTTCTCTTGTTCCCCCGAATCAGGTTCGAGAGGAACGCCACGCCATCAGGCAGCCTTGCCGTTGGTGTTCATCGCCTCGTCGGCCAGACGGCCGGTGAGTTCGGCCATGTGGTCGAAGACGGCACGATAGCTGGCAACGCCCGCGGTCGCGGAGCGCAACTCGATGATCAGGTCGCCGATCTCGGCTTGCGGCATGGTTGCCTCGACGACATCCCATCCCGGCCAGTCGGGCCGCGCGTCGTAGCCGAGGATCTGACCGCGCCGCTGCGGGATGAGAGCGATGATCTTCGAGGTGGCGTCGGAGGGGGTGACGATCTCGACCTTCATCACGGGCTCCAGGAGCACCGGCAAGCACGCGGCCATGCCTTCCTTCATCGCCAGCCTGGCCGCCATCTGGAAGGCCATGTCGGAGGAATCGACCGCATGATAGGAGCCGTCCGACAGGTTGACTGCGACATCCACGACCGGAAAGCCCAGCGGCCCGAATTTCAGATAATCGCGCACCCCGGTCTCGACCGACTGGATGTAGGTCTTGGGCACGACGCCGCCGGTAATTGTATCGGTGAACTGGAAGCCGGAACCGCGCGGCAGCGGCTTGATCTCGATCACCACGTCGCCGAACTGGCCATGGCCGCCGGACTGTTTCTTGTGACGGCCGCGCTGCTGCGCCGATTTGCGGATCGTCTCGCGATAGGGCACCGCCGGCGGATGGCCTTCGACCGGTATCTGGTTCTTGCCTTCCAGCCGCTCGCGCACCACGCGCAGATGCATCTCGCCATGGCCCGACAGCACGGTTTCGGCCGAGTCCTGATTGTGGCGCAGGCTGAGCGAGGGGTCCTCCTCGGCCAGCCGCTGGATGGCAGCCGACATCTTCACTTCGTCCTTGCGCTCCTTGGGGCGGAGCGCGAAGGCGAAGACCGGCTGCGGCGGCTCGAACTGGACGAGCGGCTTGGTGCCGCCCTTGGCCGAGCTCAGCGTCTGGCCGGTCTTGACCTCGTCCAGCTTGCCCAGTGCCACCGTGTCGCCGGCCTTGGCGATGGAGAGCTTGGACTGGTCCTTGCCGAGCATCCGGTAGATGCCGGAAACCTTGGCGGTGTCGCCGCCGGGCAGCCAGAGTTCGGAACCGTCGACGACCTGACCGGAGAGGATGCGCGACACCGACAGCTTGCCGCCATGCGAGGTGTGGATGGTCTTCATCACCTGGACCAGGGTAGCCGCGCCGTCGGGTGCACCGAGCCGTTTGCGGGTCGCCTCGATGTCGGGCGCGTCGTGGCGAATCGCCTTCAGGAGGCGCAGCACGCCGTTGCCTTTCTCGGCGGTGCCGATCAGCACCGGGATCACCGCACCGTCGCGCAGGTCGGCGGCGAGGTCGTCGAAGATCGCGTCCTTGGGCGGCTCGATCTCCTCGAGCAGCTGTTCCATCAACTGGTCATCATGGTCGGCCAGCGTTTCCAGCATCGAGAAACGCGCTTCGAGCTCGCGCGCCTTGTCGTCGCCGGGAATCTGCGCCACCTCGCTTTCGGCATATTCGCGATAGATGTAGGCGCGCTCCAGCGCCAGGTCGATCGAACCAATGACGACGCCGTCCTTGCGCAGCGGAATCTGGCGCAGCAGCAACGGCACGGCACTGGCCGGCTGCAGCATCTTCAGCGTGTCGCGCACACCGATGATTGCCTTGTCGACCTTGTTGAGGAACAGAATGCGCGGCACGCCGAGATCGTCGAGCTTGCGCATGATCAGTTGCAGGGCAGGGATCTTCTTTTCGTCGGCCTCGGCTACGACCACCGCGAGGTCGCAGGCGGCCAGCACCGGCTCGGCCTCGAAGGAGAATTCGATGGAACCGGGACAGTCGACGAAGGTGATCTGCTCGCCCATGAACTCGGTCGTGGCGACCGTCGCCTCGACGCTCATGGCGTGGGCGCGCGCCTCGGGCGAATGATCTGAAACGGTGTTACCTGATGAAACGGGATTTTGTCGGGGAATTGAGCCCGTACGGGCCAATATGGCTTCGAGAAGTGTCGTCTTACCGCTTGCGAAGGGACCGACTATGGCAATGCATTTCGGTCCCGTGCGTCGTCCTCCGGCGCGAGTACCCATGACTGACCTCCACTCAGGCGTTTCCCGTAGGACCGACTGGCATGTATGGTTCAGGCTTGGTCAATCGGTCCTGAGCGGCGGCCGGCCTGTTCGACCGTCGCGGGCGGGTTCTTTTCAAGTGCCACCTGCCCAAAGCCATCGTCCCACTTGTTTGCCGGCAGGGCAAGAAAAATAGAAACCCTTTGCTCGGCCGTGGACCGTGCGGATCATATGCTGGGCTGGCAGCCGGAAGCTGTTGCACGTCGACCGATATCGGCCGAAACTGAAAACAGGCGATCCGTCGCCCGCTGTTTGAAGGACCATCGACCCATGAAGATCATTGCCTGCGGCAGCGTGCCGACCGTCATCGCACCGGAAAAATACTTTACCGGCCGGGTGCTGCAGACGCCGATCATCGAGAAAGAGGCGCCGGCGCGGCTGCGGGCCACGCTGGTCAGCTTCGAGCCGGGCGCGCGCACCCACTGGCATACGCATCCGCTTGGCCAGACGCTTTACGTGACGGTGGGCGCCGGGCTTGCCCAGACGTGGGGCGGCCCGGTCCAGGAGATCAGGGCCGGCGACGTCATCTCGTTCGCGCCTGGCGAAAAACACTGGCATGGCGCGGCGCCGAAATCGGCGATGACGCATATCGCGATGCAGGAGGCGCTCGACGATGTCCATGTCGATTGGCTGGAGGGGGTGACATCGGAACAATATGGCGGCTGAATGCTCAGTCCGCAGGAAGCCGGCTTCTCTTCCAGCCGCTACATTTTTAGAAGAGGGCGACTCGCGGCGAGTCCCGTATCGTGGCGCAGGCCATGCTCAATCGCCGGATCGACAGCGCCATGCCGCCCGTTCAACTGACCGTCGGTCAGTGATGATTGCGAAACTCACGTCCGGACGTAGCCATGTCAAAGCACCGTCTGCCCCTGGTCGCCGCTGTCTATCTTGGTTCGTTCGTGGCTCTGCTCGACGTCAGCATCGTCAATGTCGCGCTGCCGACCATCCAGCAGGCGTTGCAAACCGATTTCGGCGGCCTGCAATGGGTGGTCGACGCCTACACGCTGTGCCTGTCCGCCTTCATGCTGTCGTCCGGCCTGATCGGCGACCGCTATGGCCGCAAGCGCTCGTGGCTGGCCGGCGTCGGCATCTTCGTGGCCGGCTCGCTGATCTGCGCCGTCGCGCCCAATCTGCCGGTGCTGCTGGCCGGCCGAGTGGTACAGGGCATCGCCGGCTCGCTGCTCATTCCAGGCGCGCTGTCGATCCTGACGAGGCCTTTCCCGATGCGCGCCAGCGCGCCGGCGTCATTGGCGGCTGGGCGTCGTTCGCTGCCATCTCTCTGCTCGTTGGTCCCGTCCTCGGTGGCATCCTGGTCGAGACCGTCGGCTGGCAAAGCATCTTCCTGATCAACCTGCCGCTTGGCTTGATCACGATCGCGCTCGGTGCTGCTTCGATCAACGAGACGGCGCATCCCGAACATGCCCATCTCGATCTCGTCGGCCTGGCTCTCAGCATCCTGTGGCTGGGGGCGCTGACCTTTGGCCTGATCTCGGCCGGCGAGAATGGCTGGGGCGAGCCAAGGACGGTCGCGGCGCTCATCGCCGGCGTCGTCGGCCTGGCTGCTTTCCTCGGCTTCGAGGCGCGCACGGCACGGCCGATGCTGCCGCTTGGCCTGTTCCGTGACGTTCGCTTCGCCGTCGCCAATGTCGCTTCGTTCGCGCTCGGCTTCACCTCCTATTCCAGCGTCTTCTTCTTCTCGATGTTCCTGCAGCAGGTGCAGGGCTGGTCGCCGACGCAGACCGGCCTGCGCATGGCGCCGGCCTTCATCGTTCAGATCGTGGTGTCGCCATGGATCGGCAGGCTGAGCGCGCGCTATGGTCACTCCGCGCTGATGACCATCGGCTATGTTGCTATCGGCCTGTCCATGCTCGGCATGTGCTGGGCCGGTCCTTCGACGCCCTATGCGATGCTGTGCCTTCTGTTCGCCATTGGCGGCCTCGGCAATGCGCTTGCAATCCCGACCGGCAGCGCTGCCGCCATGTCCTATGCGCCGCGCGAACGCTCGGGCATGGTGTCGGCGGTCATCAATGCCACCCGCCAGAGCGGTCTTGCCATCGGCATCGCCTTGCTCGGCGCCTTGATGAGCATGCGGGCGACCAACCTTTTGACCGGGTATCTCGGCGACGCCGGTGTCGCCGACGCGGAAGCGGTGGCTCGTGCTGCAATTTCGCGGCATGATTTCGCAACCGATGCGGCGATGGGCGAAAGCGGCGTGCATGAACTCTATGCTGCCGCCTATGCCGGCGGCTTCCACGCCGCGATGCTGACGGCAGCGATCGGCGCGTTCCTCACCGCCGCACTGCTGGTTGCCGTGTTGGCGCCGGCCGAGGCGCGCTCTGCCAAAGAGACCAAGCACGAGGCGTGAGGCTGACGACCCATTAAAAACGGCGGTGATGAACTGACCCCCGAAAGTTGGATACAACCTTCGGGGTTTTTCGCGTTCATAGTGCGTCGGTCAGGTCAGCGAAGCCGTAAAACGCTGGATGCGTGTGCAGGCTTCTTCCAGAAGCCTCTCCGAGGTCGCGTAGGAGATGCGGAAGTTGGGCCCAAGGCCGAAGGCCGAGCCGAACACCACCGCGACGCCCTCGGCTTCGAGCAGTTCCGAGCAGAAGGTCTCGTCGGTGTCGATCAGCCTGCCAGCTTTGGTCTTCTTGCCGATCAGCTGGGCGCAGGAGGGATAGACATAGAAGGCGCCTTCCGGCGACGGACAGGTGATGCCGCGTGCCTGGTTGAGCATCGACACGACAAGGTCGCGCCTGCCTTGAAAGATCGCCTTGTTTTTGGCGATGAAATCCTGCGGGCCATTCAGCGCCTCGACGGATGCCCATTGCGCAATGGTGCAGGCGCCCGATGTCTGCTGACCCTGGATCATGTCCATCGCCTTGATCAGTTGAACCGGACCCGCCGCATAACCGATGCGCCAGCCGGTCATTGCATAGGCTTTCGACACGCCGTTCATGGTCAGCGTGCGCTCGTAGAGCTTAGGCTCGACCTCGGCGATGGTTTTGAAGACGAAATCGCCATAGGTCAGGTGCTCGTACATGTCGTCGGTCAGCGTCCAGACATGCGGATGCCTCAACAGCACGTCGGCCAGTGCGCGCAGTTCGGCCTCGGTATAGGCAGCGCCGGACGGGTTCGACGGCGAGTTCATCAGCAGCCATTTGGTCTTCGGCGTGATCGCCTTTTCCAGCACGGAAGCGGTCAGCTTGAAGCCCTCGTCGATCGAGGTGTCGGCAAACACGGAGGTGCCGCCGCAGATCGCCACCATCTCGGGGTAGCTGACCCAGTAGGGGCGAGGAATGATGACCTCGTCGCCGGGGTTCAGCGTCGCCATGAAGGCGTTGAACAGGATCTGCTTGCCGCCGGTGCCGACTATGGTCTGCTCGGGCTTGTAGTCGAGATTGTTCTCGCGCTTGAACTTTTTTGCGATCGCCTCGCGCAGCGGCACGATGCCCGAAACCGGCGGATACTTGGTTTCGCCACGGTGGATTGCCTCAATCGCCGCATTCTTGATGTTGTCTGGCGTGTCGAAATCCGGTTCGCCGGCGCCAAGCCCGATAATGTCACGGCCGGCATTTTTCAGCTCGCGCGCTTTCTGCGTCACCGCGATGGTGGCGGAAGGCTTCACGCGGGAAAGGGTGTCGGCAAGAAAGGCCATGAGCTTGACGTCTCCATGGAAGATCGGCGCGGCCAGGAGCGACCGCGGCGCTTCTCATGTCGCATGATTTCGCGCAACGCAAGCATTGTCGGCTGATCCAGGTCTCAAGGAGCCGTGATCGGGACCCGGTCGGCAACAATAAATTCATTAACGAGCGGTAGAGGCTTGAGTGGCAGGATCGCAGACCAATTGCGGAGCGAGGAACCGTGTCGCGCAGCGTCGGGCTTGCCCACATCATCCGTCAGGACGACGGCACCTCCACCGGTGTCTGGGGCATCTACACGCTGCAAAGCGCCTTCCAGCCGATCTTCGCCTTCAAGGAAGGCAAGCTGTCGGTGGTCGCGTTCGAAGGGCTGATCCGACCGTTCCGCGACGGCGAGCCACAATCGCCGATGAATTTCTTCTCGACCTGTCCGGCCGCCGACCGGCTGCATATCGAGGCGCTGACCAGGACGCTGCATCTTCTCAACGCCGGTGCCTGCCTGCCGCGGGAAGCGTCGATCTTCGTCAATTTCGACCCGTCGGTGTTCACCGAACGCACTGTTGCCGACGCTGCCTTGCGCGACATGCGGCTCGTGCTGCACGAGGCCGGCATCGACCCGCGTCGCGTCGTCTGCGAGGTGACCGAGCAGCGGTCGGCGTCGCAGGAAGCCTTGCACGGCTTCGTCGCGGCACTGAGGGCCAACGGTTTTCGCATCGCCGTCGACGATTATGGCGCCGACGATTCCGACATCAATCGGGTCAAGGAGTTGAAGCCGGATATCGTCAAGTTCGATGCCTACTGGATCACGCAGCTGATGGAGTCCGGTGCCGGCTTTGCGTTGCTGACCGCCATGGTGAAGAACTTCGAGGAGCAAGGCATCCATACGGTGTTCGAAGGCATCGAGGAGGGCTGGCAACTGGAGCTCGCCGAGAAATCGGGTGCGTCGATGGTGCAGGGTTTCGTGCTGGCGCGGCCCGAATTGGCGCCGACCAGCTTTGGCGTCTTCGACAAGGCCAGGCAGGCGCCTGTCGCTGCTGCCGTCGACACGGTTCCTGCCGTGGCAACGCCTTCGGCGCGGCCGGTCAAGGCCTTCGGGCGCCGTGTGGCGACATGAGAGATGATCGGCGGCGCAATGTCGGCGATGCGATCCAGGTCGACGAAGTCGGCATCGAATACGGCATATATGGCGAGTTCCGGCTGCGCAGCGCCTACCAGCCGATTTTCGCGCCGCGCGGCCGGTTCCTTCACGCGGTCGCGGCCGAAGCCCTGATCGAGCCGCACCGTGCCGGCCGCCCCGGCGCGCCGAAGGTATTCTTTGAAAGCGTTGCCGTCTCGGACCGGCTGTTTGTGGAAACCATGTGCCGGGCGCTGCATCTCAGGAATTTCCGCAACATCGGCGTCGACGGCCTCGACCTGTTCTTCAACTACAACCCGTTGATCAACGACCATGCCGGGCGGGCACTGGCCGAAATTCGCCTGATGACCAGGCATCTCGGCGAGTTCGGCCTGGCGTCGGCCATGCTGGTCTGCGAAATCACCGAACAGGCGGCCGACGATGCGCTTCTCACGCGGCTGGTGCGCGAAATGCGGCGCGACGGCATGCGCATCGCCATCGACGATTTCGGCACCGGGCACTCGACCGAGGAGCGGGTGAGCCTGCTCAAGCCCGACATCGTCAAGATCGACGGCACCTGGTTCGCGGAGTTCTGCCGCCACGCTGCCGCCGAACGGTTCTTCCGCCCGCTGGTTTCCAGCCTGCATGACCGCGGCGCCAAGGTGCTGGTCGAAGGCATCGAGCAGCCCACCCATCTGCGCGTCGCGCTCGAAGGCGGCGTCGACCTGCTGCAGGGTTTTCTCCTCGCCCGTCCCGCGCTTGCCGGCACGGTATTCGAGGAAAAGCCGCTGGTCATCGATGCGCTGCTGGGCCGGGACAGCAAGGTCGTGCCCCTCTTTGGCCAGGGCATGCCGACAATTGGTGCCGTGAGCGTCCTTGGACGCTTTGCATCAGCGGCGCTGATCGTCGTACCAAAACAAATCATTGGTTGAGGCCGCCGCCGCTGCGATAATCGCGCGGAGACAGTGCTCCGGAGAACAGCCATGATACTCTACGGCATGATCGACAGCGGCAATTGCTACAAGCCGCGCCTGCTGATGGCCAAGCTTGGCCTTGCCTTTACCAATGTCGGAGTGAGTTCGCACACAGGCGACACACGCAAAGCCGATTTTGTCGCCAAGAACCCGAACGCCATGGTGCCGCTGCTCGAGTTCGACGATGGCCGGCGGCTGGCCGAATCCAACGCCATCCTGCTCTATCTCGCCGAAGGCACACGCTTCCTGCCGGCGGACAGGTATGAGCGTGGGCTCGCCTATCAATGGCTGTTCTTCGAACAATACAGCCACGAGCCCTACATTGCCGTGCGCAAGGCGCTGCTGACCTTCCCCGAACGTGCCGGGGATGCGACCCCGGAGCGGCTGGCGGTGACGCTGGAGCGCGGCAACAAGGCGCTCGGCGTGATGAACAGGCATCTGGAAAACAATGCTTTCTTTTCCGGCAGCACGCTCAGCGTCGCCGACATCGCGCTGTATGCCTATACGCATACGGCGGAGCAGGGTGGTTTCCAGCTCGACGCCTATCCGGCGGTGGCGGCCTGGCTTGGCCGGGTAGAGGCCGATCCGGGGCATGTGCCGATCGATTGGGTGGAGTAAGTAACGCCGGTGGTCGTATCGCCTGCGGCGCCGATCTCCAGACAGCAAAAAGGCGGGATAAATCCCGCCTTCCATGCTTGGTAGCCTGATCGGGAGCGTCGGGTCCGGGCTGGCAGCTATCTGCTGATCCAGCTTGTCGGGTCTTTCCGCTCCAGCGCGCTTCTCGCGCGACTGTCAGTACATCCGTGACTTGCCGCGCGCCCCGAGCTCTCGCCCGGCGCGCGCACTTCGCAAAATCAGGCTGCCTTGCTCAGAGATCCCGCGGACGACTTGCCAGTGCGGCGGTCCTGCTCGATCTCGAAGTTGATCTTCTGGCCTTCGACCAGGGTCGACAGTCCAGCACGCTCGACAGCGGAGATATGGACGAAAACGTCCGCGCCGCCCGCGTCAGGCTGAATGAAGCCGAAGCCCTTGGTGGCGTTGAACCACTTGACCGTTCCTGTTGCCATTTTAGATAGTCCTTCAACATTTGCTTTAGATTGACCGGACCGAAGTCCAGCCGGTGTGCATCGAGATTTTGGAGATAGACGTCAGCAAACGCGAAGATCGCGAGGCCCGGATCGATCGGCCGAAATATCAATGGAAGGCATATAGGCTGGTTTCGCATAAAATACAAGACTGCGTGAGAAAGCCGTGATCGAGCGCTGCCCAACGGCTGCCCCAATCTGCTGAAAACGTTGCGGCAGATCACGCTGTTCTCGAGCGGCGGATCAGGGGAGACGACCATGAAAATCATTCTGCTTGCCGCCTGCCTCACGCTTGTCGCCGCTCAGGCGCAGGCGATCTCGCGCTACGACCCGACGCGTATGAGCTGCGGCAAGGTTCAGGGGACGATCGCCCGGCAAGGGGCCGTCATCCTGCGCTATCAGTCGAAGCGGGTGCCTGGGCTGCCGCTCTACGACCGCTATGTACAGAGCCAGCGATTCTGCAGCATGGGCGAGGTGAGGACACGGGCCTACGTGCCGAGCGCCGACACAAAGTCCTGCCCGGTCTACAACTGTAAGCGGCCGGACAATGACCGGCATTTCCGCCGGCGGTTCTTCCACAACAACTAGCGCTTATCGACCGGCAGCCATTGCTCTCAATCCCGGATGTGTTCTGTGAGCATGGACACAAATTGCGTCACCTTTTGCGGGCGAAAGCGCGCTGCCGGATAGACCACGTGAATGCCGCCGGAGGGCAGCACCCAGTCGGGGAGCACGTGGACGAGGCGGCCTTGCGATAGGTGGTCGACGACCAGATAGTCCGGCAGAACTGCCAGTCCGCCCCCGGCGAGCGTCGCTTCCAGCACAGCCGGCGTCGAGTTGATGGAGAATGCCTCGCGCAGGGTGATGGTGCGCGGCTCGAAACCGCCTCGGGTGAAGTTCCAGGTGAACGGCTTGCGAAGCACGGCATTGGCAACGAGCGGTAAGGAAGAAAGGTCTTCTGGCTTGTCTACTCTGATCCCGGCGGCGAAATCCCGCGACGCGACCAGGATTTGCCGGAAGGTGCCGATGCGGCGCGCCTGCTGGCTGGAGTCCTCCAGCCAGCCGACCCGGATGGACAGGTCTATCTTGTTGTCGATCAAGTCAATTATGGCATCGGAAATGAGCAGTTCGACGCCGCAGGCAGGAAATTTCTGGCGAAAGCGGGCGGCGATCGGGGCCAGCACGATCGCGCCATAATCATTGGACGCGGAAACACGCAGCACACCGGCCACCTCGGCGTTGGTCTCGCCAACCTCGGCGATCGCTTCTTCGACATCCCGCAGGATCAGAACGCAGCGTGCATGCAGAAGACGGCCTGCTTCCGTCGGCTCGACCCTTCGCGTCGTGCGCACGAGAAGCGTGGTTCGCAGCTCAGCCTCAAGGCGCGCGACCTGTTGGCTGACAACTGTTTTCGTGATGCCGAGCCGCTCGGCCGCGCGGGTGAAGGAACCCGCGTCGACCACCGTGGCAAAATAGGCGAGGCGATTGAGGTTTATCGATTCCACCACGAAGGCTCATTGTAAGCTTTCAACATACAGTTTGTATTATTATAGCCAATTTATTGATTAATCCAAAGAGCCTACCGTGCCGTTCCACCGTCCGTCCTGCGGCCGGCGGGTGCGCAGCCGCATCCGATCCCTTTCATTCAACGGAGATATTCCATGTTCACGAGGAGACAGATCATGAAGACCTCATTGGCCCTCGGCGCAACCGCCGCTTTCGCTCCCATCGACAGCGGCCGAGCCGCCGGCGCCAAGCTTGGCTGGAAACACTTCCCGGCGGGTCCAAACGGCTTCTTCCGTGCGCCGGTGCTGCTGTCGGGGCCGAGCGAAGCCCTGTTGATCGATGGCGGCTTCACCTATCCGGACGGCAAAGCGCTCGCCGATGCCATCAAGGCCAGCGGCAAGAAGCTGACCACCATCTACGTCACTCAGTCCGATCCCGATTACTACTTCGGCCTGAAGCCGGTGCGGGACGCCTTCCCGGAGGCGAAAGTGATCGCCGCCTCCGCCACGCTGGAAGCCATCAAGGGCAATGTGGAGAAGAAGCTCGCCGTCTGGGGTCCGCAATTGAAGGAAAATGGCCCGCAGGCGCTGTCCGACATCGTCTTCCCCGAGGCATTCGACGGCGCAACGCTGACCGTCGATGGCGAGACTGTCGAGATCGTCAATGCGGAAGAAGGATTGGCCAACCGCCGCTATCTGTTCGTGCCGTCGCTCAATGCCGTTTTCGGCGGAGTGATGATCTTCTCGGGCGTTCATGTCTGGACCGCCGACACGCAGACCAGGGAGAGCCGCGCCGCTTGGATCAAGACGCTGGACGCGATTGCCGCCCGCAAGCCCGCTGTCGTGGTGCCTGGCCACATGGCCCCCGATGCCGCGATCGGTCCTTCGGCGGTGGAGTTCACCAAGTCCTATCTCATCACCTTCGAGGAAGAACTGGGCAAGGCGGCAGACAGCGCCGCGTTGAAGGCGGCCATGGAGGCCCGCTTCCCCGGCCTCGGTATGGGCGTCGCCCTCGATGTCGGATCCAAGGTCGCCAAGGGCGAGATGAAGTGGGGCTGAGATGGCGACGAACCTCGATTTGATCCGTAGAACCTACGAGGGAACTTCCGAGGAGAACGGCCGCAATCTGCTGGCCGTTCTTTCCGCCGACATCGAATGGACCGAGGCGGAAGGGTTTCCCTATGCCGGCACCTATATCGGCGTCGAGGCCCTGATGCAGGGTGTTTTCAAGCGGCTCGGCTCGGAGTGGACCGGATACCACGCCGCCGTGCACAGTTTCATTGCCGATGGCGACCGGGTGGCGGCCTTCGGCGTGTATTCCGGTACATACAAGGCGACGGGAAAATCCATGACGGCCCCCTTCGCTCATCTCTACGAACTGCGGGACGGCAAGATCATCCGCATGCGGCAGTATGTCGATACGGTCCTCGTCGCGCGCGCACTGACCTGACACCGACGCAACCAGGGAGACATCCATGCTGCAACTTAAACCCGACGATGACGGACGGTCGCGACTCGGTCAGGCAGCTTCTGGAAAAGATGGGAGTTGCCCATTGGCCGAAACAGGCGGTCGACTTCAAGCGGGTGATCGCCCAAGGCGATCTTGTCATGCCCCAGGTCGTTCAGCCGAAAACGGCTGACACGCCAGAGACGGTCATCGTGGATATTTTCCGCGTTGGAAGCCGGTGCCCGCCAACCCGGTCAACAGGCGATCGATGTACTGATCCCGGCTTACTGCCAGCACCGGCCGCCGTTCAAAACCCGAACGACACCTGCGCCGGTGGCAGCGGGCCGACGCGCACGCCTTCCATGGCCAGCATCTTCTCCTTGGTGATCGATCCGCCGGGCGCCGAGAAGCCGCCGATCTTGCCGCCGGCGGCAAGGATGCGATGGCAAGGGATGACCAGCGGCACCGGATTGGCGCCAAGGGCGGCCCCGGTTTCGCGGGCGAGCCCGGCATGGCCGGCGGTTTTGGCCAGCTCACCATAGGTGGTGGTTTCGCCGAAGGAGAGTTTTCGCGCCGCGTCGTAAATGGCGAGGCGGAAATCGTCGACGCCGTCGAGATCGACCGGCACGGCGGAGAAATCGATGTCCTCGCCCGCCGCATAGGCCTTGATCGCTGCGATCAGCTCGACCACCCATGGCGGCTGCGCCGTGGAGGTGGAAACGCCGCCATGGCGCAGCAGGCGCCGCTCCACCGCTTCGCGGCTGCGTTCGGGCAGGCAGAGCCGGATCAGGCCCTTTTCGCTCCAGGCAATGCCCATGAAACCGATCACTGTTTCTAACACTGCGTGGCCGGCCGTGATCGAAGCTGTCGTGACCATGATGCGCTCCTTCCCGCAAAGTGGCGAAATCCGGGATTCGTCCCAGTACATATCCGGAACAATATGGCACCACCGCCTGCGTCTCGCCACCCGAAAACCACCTGATCGCCCCGATTGCCCGGCCTGAATCGCTGGTGTAAGGGATTTCTTAACAACCCGACAAACCGGACCCGAGCGCGGCTTGCCAGCAAAACTCAACCTTATCGCGATCGGCGTGATCCTGGCCGCCGCCGGCATCAGCGGCTGCACGTCGACCTCGCAGATGAAGTCCGCGCCTGCTCTCACCGAAACAGCGACCGTCGCCGGCACTGACGCCGGCTTCACCGTGCCTCTGCCGGAGACGGTTTCGGTGCTGCCGGAATCATCGGGAATCGCCCCCGCTCAGACGGCCGAACTGCCGCTCGATCCCGCCGCACAGCCGGCTGCCGCGACCGCCGCTTTTGCCGGATCGACACCGGCGGCACCAGCCGTGCCCGCGGTGATGACCGCCAATGCCTGGCAGGCGCCGCCGCCGGCAAAGGCGAGCGAGCCGGTCAAGGCGGCCGAGACCTATACGACCGCGGGGCTCGTCATACCGGCAACCGCCAAGGGCGATCGCATGCCGGGCGTCCAGCAGGTCGCCTATGTCGTGCCGCAGAACCCGGCGGCCCTGGTCCAGTTCCCGGCAGGGCCCGTGCAAGAAGAACACGCGACGGGCGTGCGTGGCGATGTCGAGCGGCTGATCGAGAAATATGCGGCGATCTATCAGGTGCCGGTGGATCTGGTGCGCCATGTCGTCAACCGCGAGAGCACCTTCAACCCAAAAGCCTACAACAACGGCCATTGGGGACTGATGCAGATCAAACACGCGACGGCGCGCGGCATGGGCTATGACGGGCCGGCCAAGGGCCTGTTCGACGCCGATACCAATCTGAAATACGCGGTGAAATATCTGCGCGGCGCCTGGCTGGTGGCCGGCGGCAACGCCAAGAAGGCCGACTGGCTCTATCAAACCGGCTATTATTACGACGCCAAGCGCAAGGGCCTGCTCGAGGCGACCGGCCTTGGCCGCGACCGCCAGCGCCGCCGCCTGCAGCCCGACGCCTGAGCGCAATGCCTGAACCGCGCCCGCCGGCTCTGAATGACATCCGGCTGTGCAAAATCCTCGACGAGACGCTGGTTCCGCCGCACTGGCCGGAGGGTTTTGTCATGCGCAGCTTCGAGCCCGGTGACGCGCCCGCCCTGCATGCGCTTTTGACCGAAGTGTTCGATGACGACGCCGATGGTCCGTTCGACGAGTGGTGGCCGCGTATCGCGGACGATCCCGAATTCGACCCGGCGCTGTGCTTCCTCGTCATCGACGCCAAGGGCCGGCTGGCGGCGGCGGCACTGTGCTGGACCCGCGGCTTCGTCAAGGACCTCGCCGTTCATCCCGAGGCGCGCGGCAGGGGTGTTGCCGAAGCGCTGATGTGGCACGCCTTCGCCGTTTTTCGCGAACGCGGCGCCGATCATGTCGACCTCAAGACCAACACGGTCGAGAATCCCGCCGCGGTCCGGCTCTATGAGCGGCTGGGGATGATGCCTGTCGCCTGGGAAGGCTAGGGTGTGCGGATATTCAGGTGATGCCGGCCTGCAAGCGACGGTTCCCTGCGCTTCCGGCCTTCGCCGGCCGAAGCACCCATAGTTGCCTGACCTGAATCTCAACACACCCTGATGCATGTCGCCCACGCAGGAACGGCATGATTTGGGAACCCAAAAGCGCCGCTTCGCATTTAATGGGAGGTGAGGGCCTGACAAGCTGCCGGCGCGTGGGAGGATTTTCCGTCACCGGCTGCGGAGGGACATCCACCACCATGACGTTTTCTCACGCATTCCTTGCGGTCGGCGTCGCTGCCATGCTCGCTGGCACGCCAGCATGGGCCGTCGATCTGTCGATCGTGTCGGGCGATACCGGCGATGGCATCAAGGTGCTGCGCGAGATCCTCGACCGTTACGAGAAAGACAGCGGCAACAAGGTCGGCATCGTCGTCATGCCGGCGTCCGGGACCGACCAGTTCGGCCAGTACCGGCTTTGGCTTGCCGCCGGAAACAGCGACATCGACGTCTACCAGACGGATGTGATCTGGGCGCCGCAACTCGCCAGCCAGCTCGTGGATTTGACCGCAGCGACCAAGGATATCGTGGCTGAGCATTTCCCGTCGATCATCCGGTCGCAGACCGTCGACGGCAAGCTCGTCGCCTTGCCGATCTTTACCGATGCGCCGGCGCTCTACTACCGCAAGGATCTCCTCGACAAATATGGCGCCAAGGTGCCGGCCACCTGGAAGGAACTGGCCGACACCGCCAGGCTGGTCATGGACAAGGAGCGTGCGGCTGGCAATCGGGATATCTGGGGCTTCGTCTTTCAGGGCAATGCCTATGAGGGGCTGACCTGCGACGCGCTCGAATGGGTGATGTCGAATGGCGGCGGCCAGATCATCGAGCCGGACGGCACCATCTCCGTCAACAACAGCCAAGCGGCGGCGGTGCTCGACATGGTCAAGGGCTGGGTCGGGACCATCGCGCCACCCGGCGTGCTCGCCTACCAGGAAGAGGAATCGCGCGGTGTCTGGCAGACAGGCAATGCGGTGTTCATGCGCAACTGGCCCTATGCCTACGCGCTCGGCAACGGCGAGGGCTCGCCGATCAAGGGCAAATTCGACGTGGTGCCGCTGCCGGCCGGCACGGGCGAGGGCGCCCGACCGGTCGCGACCCTGGGCGGCTGGAATCTCGCCGTCTCCAAATATTCGAAGCATCCGGATGCCGCGATCGAGCTGATCAAGTTCATCGCCTCGCCCGCGATGCAGAAATACCGCACGCTGAAGACGTCCAACCTGCCGACCATCCAGGCGCTGTATGACGATGCCGACATCGCCAGGCAACAGCCGATCGTTCCGCGCTGGAAGCAGATCTTTCTCGATGCGGTGCCGCGCCCCTCGGCCGCGACCAGGATCAAATACAACGAGGCGTCGAGCCAGTTCTGGAACGCCGTGCACAACACGCTGTCGGGCGACGGCACTGCCGCCGACAATCTGGCCGATCTCGAAGCGATGCTGACCAAGTTGAAGGGCCGAGGCTGGTGACGATACTGGGACAGCCACCCGGCGGGACCGCAACGAGCGGAGCGAGATGACAGGGACGGAACCGGAAACAGCCAGAGCCGCGCACTCGCAGTTGACGGCGCAGCGCGTTCGCTCGGCGTGGCTTTTCCTGGCGCCAATGCTGCTGGTGCTCGCCGCGGCGGCCGGCTGGCCGCTTGCCCGCACGGTCTATTTCAGCTTCACCGATGCCTCGCTGGCCGATCTCGATGCGCGCCAATGGGTCGGCTTCGGCAATTATTTCTCGGTGTTCAGCATGCCGAGCGGCAGGACCCTCTATGACGGGTTGCTCGTCGATCCGGTCTGGTGGCATGCCGTCTGGAACACGGTTCGTTTCACAGTGATTTCGGTGACCTGCGAGACCATCCTCGGCACCATCGTTGCCCTGGTTCTCAACGCGGAATTCGCCGGCCGCGGCATCGTCAGGGCAGCGATCCTGATCCCCTGGGCGATCCCGACGATCGTCTCGGCGAAGATGTGGCAATGGATGCTCAACGACCAGTTCGGCATCATCAATGTCGTGCTGCTCAATCTCGGCCTGATCAGCACCAAGATCGCCTGGACGGCCGACGCCGACACGGCGATGGCGGCGGTCCTTATCGTCGATATCTGGAAGGCGACACCATTCATGACGCTGCTCATCCTGGCCGCGCTGCAGATGCTGCCGAGGGAGATCATCGAGGTCGCCAGGCTCGACGGCGCCAACCCCTGGCAGATCTTCTGGCGGGTGACCTTGCCGCTCATCCGCCCCGCGCTGATGGTGGCCGTGATCTTCCGCGCGCTCGATGCACTGCGCATCTTCGACCTGATCTATGTGCTGACGCCCAACAATGTGCATACCAAGTCGATGTCGGTGTTCGCCCGCGAGAACCTGTTCGAGTTCGACAAGTTCGCCTATGGCTCCGCCGCCTCGACCTTGCTCTTCCTGATCCTCGCTTTGCTCACCATCGTCACCATCCGGATCGGCCGGATAAGCCTGGACGGAGGCCGCTGACATGTGGATCCTGAAGCGCACGGCCTTTTACCTGCTGGTCGCGGTCATCGTCTTCGTCGCCGTGTTCCCGTTCTACTACGCCATCGTCACCAGCCTGAAATCGGGGACCGACCTGTTCCGAGCCGATCTGTGGCCGACGACGATCCGTCTTGCCAATTACCGGAATGTGCTGACCGAGGGCAGCTTCGTGCGCAACCTCGCGAACTCGCTCTTCGTCTCCGGCGCAGTCGTCGCGTTGTCGCTGTTGCTCGGCGTCACATCAGCCTATGCGCTGGCGCGCATTCGCTTTCGCGGTCGCTCGGCCCTGCTGTTCATCATCCTGTCGGTGTCGATGTTCCCGCAGGTGGCGCTGCTGGCCGGGCTGTTCGAACTGGTCCGCCTGTTCGGCCTCTACAATTCGCTGTTCGCGCTGATCTTCTCCTACATGATCTTCACCTTGCCGTTCACCGTCTGGGTGCTCACCACCTTCGTCCGCGACCTGCCGGTCGAGGTCGAGGAGGCGGCGATCCTAGACGGCGCGACGCCGTGGATCATCATCACGTGGGTCTTCCTGCCGCTGATGTGGCCGGCGCTGGCGACCACCGGCCTGCTGGCTTTCATCGGCGCGTGGAACGAGTTCCTGTTTGCCCTGACCTTCACCTCCAACAACGCACAGCGGACCGTGCCGGTAGCGATCGCGCTGCTCTCCGGCAACTCGCAGTTCGAGATCCCTTGGGGCAACATCATGGCGGCCTCGGTGATCGTCACGGTGCCGCTGGTGGTGCTGGTGCTGATCTTCCAGCGCAAGATCGTCTCCGGCCTCACCGCCGGCGGGGTCAAGGGGTGAGGGGGCGAAACGCTCAGATGTCCGGTGCGTTGCCGATCCTCTGCTTGAGCTCCAGCGCCCAGGCGCGGCCTTCGTCGCCGCCCCACAGCAGCCAGGCAATGTAGCCGGCCGAAGGGTTTTGCTCATTGCCGTAGTTTCTGCCGCGCTTGTCGATCTCGTGGCGGGCGAAATAGCTGACCATGCGGCGGATGGTGGAGGGCGCGAGCTTTTCCCGGTTCTTCAGCTCGGTGGCGCGGGCCACGCCGATCTCGGTGCCGCCGCGGCCGAATTCTCCGCGCAGCCTGAGGCCCTTGGCGGCATTGTCGGCCACCACTTGCGGGCAGCGCAGATCGATCTCGTCGTCGTGCATATTGTTCCCCGGATCGCGCTGCCCGAACAGGTATTACGACATCTCACCAGGCGCAATAAATGTCGGGACCGATCGCCGCCAAACGTCCTTGGGTCGCAGAGCAACCGCGCCGGGACGCCGGCGCCGCGACTTGAAGGAGCCGATCATGATCACCTTTCCAAACGAATCCGCGAAATACCGCACCGCGCGCGAAAAACTGCTGCGCAAGGAAATCGAGCTGCGCCGCGTCATGGAAGAGGTCGCCGAGGCCCGGCGCGCGCTGCCGCCGGGCGGGCTGATCCGCCAGGACTATGAATTCGACGCACTGGATGCCCAGGGCAAGCCCGCAAAGACAAGACTGTCGGAGCTGTTCGCGCCGGGCAAGGATACGCTGATCCTCTACAACATGATGTTCCCGCGTCACCCGCAGGAGAAGCGCGATGGGGCGACCAGCGGCGGCACGGCGAAGCTTGCCCGACCGGACCAGCCATGTCCGTCCTGCACGGCATTGCTCGATCAGTTCGACGGCGCGGTAGGGCATCTCCAGGCCGCCGGCTTCAATTTCGCGGTGGTGGGCAAGACCGCGCTCGAAAACCTGGTCACGCTCGGCCGCGACCGGGGCTGGCGCAACATGCGGCTGGTGTCTTCGGCTTCCAACAGCTTCAAGCGCGACTACAATGCGGAGGCGGCCGACGGCGCACAGATCCCGCTGCTGTCGGTGTTCCACCGCGACGGCGACGGCATACGCCATTTCTGGAGCTCGGAACTGGATTTCGCACCGACGGAGCCGGGCCAGGACCCACGCGGCCTTGGCACCTGCGAAACGCTGTGGAACCTGATGGATTTCACGCCTGAAGGCCGCCCGAACTGGAACGAGCAGTTGCAATATGGCGAGGCGTGTTGCCACTGAAAGGCAGCTCTGGTCAGCCGCCGCGTTTCAGTTTTCGGAACATGAGTCCCATGGCTGGCTCGAACGAGGGCATCGGCGAGGGTTCGAGCCCGGCACGGATACGGTGGGGCAATTGAGGCGACATGCGCAGGCTTCTTCCTCATGAGCTGCAACCGGAGTGCCCAAGCGACGTTGGATTGTCCGAGGGACAATTCCAACCGGAGACATGCCATGAAGACGCTTACCATTCTGACCGCAGCAGCATTGCTTGCCGGCGCGCCGGCCTTTGCCCAGTCGAACACGACCGCCACGACCACGCCGCTCGCCACGACGACGAAGGTCGACACTTCGACCTTCATCAAGACGGTGCCGAGCGCCAATGAGTTCGAGATCGAGTCCAGCAAGCTCGCCGAGCAGAAGGCGACCGACGCCGACGTCAAGGCGTTCGCCAAACAGATGATCGCCGATCACACCAAGGCCGGCGAGGAATTCAAGGCGGCGCTTGCCCAAGGCCAGACAACCTCGGCCACAGCGCCGTCCGGTCCGGCCCTGCAGCCCAAGGAGCAGAAGATGCTCGATGAACTGAAGAGCGCCAGCGGCGATCAGTTCCAGGCGAAATACATCGAAATGCAGACCAACGCCCACAAGGAAGCCGTCGCGCTGTTCAGCGGCTATGCAAAGTCAGGCGACGACCCGGCGATGAAGGAATTCGCCAAGAAGACGCTGCCGACGCTGCAGATGCACGAAAAGCACGTGAAGGAACTGGCGGCCGCGCATCAGGGGTGAGGGCGGTTCAGGTCGGCGCTCTACGGCGCCCCCCTCTGTCCTGCCGGACGTTCGTTATTTGGAAAGCCAAGCAATTGGCTTTCCATCCGCTTCGCGGACCACTCCTCAACCCCCACAGGTGGGGAGATTGGCTGTCACCACGGCCTCTGCCAATTTTCCAACGCTGCAAGGAAAAAGCCGGCGCCGAAGCTGCCAATCTCCCCACCTGTGGGGAGATGTCCGGCAGGACAGAGGGCGGCGCCGTAGAGCGCCTGGTTGGCAAACCAAGCACCATTGACCGCTGCTCAGGTCGACCTGATCTGCTCGACCGCGGTCACCAGCAGGTCTTCCATGGCGGTGCGTATCTGGGCATCCGACTGGGCGATGCCTGCCGCGTCGAAATCGGCGCGGACCTTGCGGAACACATCGTTGTCGCCGGCCTCTTCGAAGTCCGCGTGCACGACCTCCTTCGCATAGCCGTCGGCATCCGCACCGGATTTGCCGAGCTGTTCGGCGGCCCACAGGCCGAGCAGCTTGTTGCGGCGCGCCATGGCCCTGAACTTCGTTTCCTCGTCCATCGCGAACTTCTTTTCGAAGCCTTCCTGACGGTCTCTCATGCTGCTCATGGTTTGCCTCGTTTGGATGTGAGTCCGGTCTTCAGCCCAGGGGAAGAACGGCCAGGAAGGAGAGAGTGGCGCGCATGGATGTCATTAGCAAGGCAAGGTCCCCGGTGATCGAGCGGCGCCTGGCGGCTTCGCCTGATGTGATTTGACCTTGCCGTGCCGCGTCCTACTCTTCAATCCCTGCGGGATGAACCGAGGAGACGAGCGATGCAGTTCAACGGAATTCGCGGCGTCTTGCTGACGGCGGCCGTGATCCTTGCCGCCGGCACCGCGGCCTATGCCCATCATGGCTGGTCGTGGACGCAGGACGGGTTTTTCGAACTCAGGGGCAAGATCACGGCCATCTATATCGGTAATCCGCACGCCACGCTGGATGTCGATGCAGAGGGCGAGGCCTGGCGGGTGGAGATGGCGCCGCCCTCCCGCACCATCGCCGCCGGCTTCACCGAGCAGGTGGCCAAGGTCGGCGACGAGGTGACTGCGATCGGCAATCGCTCGGTCGAGGCGAGCGAAAAGCGCATGAAAGCGGTGCGCCTCATCGTCAATGGGAAGACGTATGATGTCTATCCCGACCGTGTGCCGCCCGCCTAGATGACGGAGTTTTTCACCGGCATCGAGCACCTTGCGTTGGCGCGGTGGCTGAAGGGCTCCTTCGTCGCCTACCCCGTGGTCAATGCGCTCCACATCATGTCGATCGGCGCGCTGCTGACCAGCGTCGTTCTCATGGACCTCAGGATATGCGGTGCTTTCCGTTCGCTGCCGCAAGCGGCGTTCGTCGGGCTGCTGCGCCACATTGCGTTGGCGGCGTTCGCGGGCGCGCTCGTCACAGGCTCGCTGCTGTTTTCAGTGAAGGCGAGCACCTATGCGGCGATGCCGGTTTTCCTCGCCAAGATGGCACTCATCCTTCTCGCCGGCGTCAACTTCCTCGCCTTCATGCGCTTCTCCCGCGCAACAGGCCGCGGCGAGCCGGCAGGTGGGACCGTCCTGGCCGTGCTCTCGATTCTGCTGTGGATTTCCGTGCTTTTCGCCGGACGGTTCATCGGTTTTCTCTGATTAGAGCGAGCGCCTGCACTGGTGTTCCGCCAGTGCAGGGATAAGCTCCCTGAAGCACCTGGGTTGTCACCTACAGTTTTTTTGCGAAGAGGACCCCCACCCCTAACCCCTCCCCACAAGGGGGAGGGAGACTTCCGTTGGCGCTGACCTAGGCAAATCGTCTGTCTTTCGGCGCCAAAGAAGAATTTAAAGGCCCGCGGCAGCGTTCCCTCCCCCTTGTGGGGAGGGTTAGGGTGGGGGTCCTTCTTCGCAAGAATCCACATGCGATAGCCCTGCCCTTGGGGGGAAGGTTAGGGGGCTCTTCATTAGCGCTAACGCGGCAGCCTGCTGCATACTCAGGGAGAACCACCATGAAGAAAGAAATCATCGAAGTGCCGGTCATGTCGGACAAGGTGCGGGCGCTCGGCCTTCCCTGCTCGACAGCGGTGAGGGCCAACGGCTTCGTGTTCATCTCGGCGACGCCGCCGGTGGACATGGTGACCGGCGAGATGGTGCGCGGCGACATCGAAACGCAGACCGAGGCGTCGCTGAAGGCGCTGAAACACTGCCTGGAAGCGGCCGGCACCTCGCTGGACAATGTGGTGATGGTGCGCATCTACGCCGTCAATTCCGGCTTCTACAACGCCATCAACCGGGTTTATGCGAAGTATTTTTCGACGAACCCGCCGGCGCGGAGTTTTGTGCCGGTGGCTTCGTGGCCGATGGAGTTTGATATCGAGATCGAGTGTGTCGCGGTGTCGTGAGAAGCTCCGGCAAGGATCATCCTCCGCAGATCCTGCCTTGTTGATATCGTGCGCCTCCGTAACTATGTTGAGAAATAAACAAATATTTTATAAATTAACACTGTCAAGTTATATTATCGTCTTAAAGATTTATCTAAAAACATAAATTATTTCCATTTCCAAATTCCTCCATCTGGAAAATAAATATGTAATATGACTTGTAGTACTCGGGACATGTCAAGGGCTCAGTGCGATCGAATCGAAGCGCCTGGTAGCAACTGGATTGAACGCTGCATCGAGTTGGGTTAGTGATTGTGTCACGAAAAAGCATAGCGAAGAAAATTTTTTGGGGGGGGTATGCGACTCGATTCTGGTGATGAAGCTTTTCTAATAAAGAGCATTATGCAAGGGGATGCGCTTCTTATTCTCGGTGCTGGTGCATCCATTTCATCTAAAAATTCCTATGGCCAGCCCGTTAAAACCGGAGGATCATTAGCCAGGTTGTTCGCGGAACGTGCCGCCCTTCCGTATGATTCCGAAACTTTGACGGAAGTAGTATCCGCAATTCGAGGCCAATACCTGAGTGACGTTCAGATTGTTTCGATTCTGACTAAGGAATACAAAGGAACATTTCCATCTGATGAGCTAGTATCTCTTCTGCAAGTTTGTTGGAAGCGAGTATATACATTTAACTATGACGATTCGATTGAAAATATTCAGAAAAGAACTGCCCAAATTCGCCGATACTACAACGGCATGGTTGACTCCGCCGCCGAGTTTGAAGGCCCCCGTTTCCTTCACGTGGTGCATCTGCACGGAGATATCAACAAACCGGAGTACGGGTTTGTGCTTTCTGACACCGAATACTCGAAGCACATTATTAGTAATAAGAATTATTGGTATGAGAGAGCTGGGCAGGACTATATTTCGTCGTGCCCTATATTTATAGGAACATCAATAAATGAGCCAATTTTACTAGCCGAGATCGAGAGAGCGAAAAGCAACGGTAGGTTCTCTTCGGGGCGCGGGTATGTGGTGACTCCAGATAAGCTGTCTCTTATTAAAAAAGAAGGTTTGAAGTCAAAGGGGCTGGTGCATATCGAGGGCACGCTCAAGGATTTTGCGGCTTGGGTCAAATCGGCATTTCCAAACGGAAACGATGCTCGTGAAGTCGTGGCGAAGGCCAATGAATTTGGCGCCACAGCGCTTAACTCAATTACAGCTTCAGATATAGATGTTGCGCACTCCCTTTATCCCATTTCTGTTAGGACGCTCGCTGAACGCTTGAAGCAGATGCGTCCAGGTGAGGAGGCTCTGATGGGGCGGCAGTTCCTCCAAGGTTTTCCCCCGAGCTGGATGCTGGCGGCTTCCAAGGTTCCCGTTCGTCTTGAGGCATTTGAAAGTTTGAAAAAGGAACTCTTTGAGTCAATCGAACGAGGCGATCGACTTTTTGTCGCAACTGGGCAGGCCGGGAGCGGGAAGACAACTGCAACAATGATGGCGATACTCGACTACGCTAGCGATAATCCGGAAGTGCCTATCTATGAGATGAGCAGAGATGTGGTGTCCACCACTAAGGCGTTTTCATTGCTGAATAGATTGCATGGTGAGCGGTGTATCGTTTTTGCCGGAGATCTTTTCGTGTATGGCGACGGATTCTCGGACTCTCTTCTCTCTATAAAAGCCGGTAGTATAACGGTTGTTTCCTCATCTCGCACGGGTGAATGGATCGAGCACCTTTCGCGATATCTGGGGGAATTCGCGCGCCCGGCCTTGTTCCAGCGATTTGTAAGGCGGGACTATGATCCCTTGATCGATCGTCTCGTAGAATATGTACCTGCGCCGCGTTTCCGAAAGATGACACGATTGCAGCAGCACGCTGAGCTGGCGAAATCGAAAAGCCAACTACTGATCGCTCTCCGAGAAGCGACAGATTCTCAAAATTTTGATGATATTATTACGAATGAATTCGAAAAACTGCCAGACGCAGACACTAGGCGTCTTTTGCTGATTGTTGGCGTCTCAACGCTGGCGAGAATTGGGGTGAGCGCGGACGTGGCCCGTGAGGCTTACTCCAAATTAAAGCCTACGAGAACATTTGATAAAGCCTTGGAAGCTCTTGACGGTATAGTGTCGTATACAGAGAGTAAAAGGCTAATTGCTAGACATGATCTGTACGTAAGGCACATATTTGATGAAGTTGCTAACTTCGACGACATACGTGACGCAATTAGGGAACTACTCAGAACGTATATAAAATATGCTATGCCTATTGTTAAGCATGTTCATAGACAGGACGCGCAGCTATTCAGATTCATACTAAATCATACGTTTGTTAGTGAAATAACTCAGCGCAAAGGTCGTGACGAAGATGGGTCTGTGATCTATTCTGACTTTGAAACTGACTTTCAACTTGATGGGCATTACTGGCTTCAATACGGTCTTTATTTGGCCGCGCAGGGTAATCTGACGGAGGCTGTCGCTATGATGCAGCGCTCGATAAGCGCCTATTCCGGCAACCCATACGCAGTTCACGCTCTTGCTGATCTACAGTTGCGGTCTGCACGGCAACGCTTGGAGTATGACACGGTAACGCGCGACCTTATTGATATTGCCGTCAAAACCCTCAGGATAATGGATTCACAGCAATCTTTGAAAACTGACCAATACCCTATCGTGACATTGTCTGTTGGACATGTTGGTGCTCTTGTTAAGCATTCTCAGCCTGATTTGGCTAAGAAATTCGCGAAAGAATACTATGAGAGGGTAAAATTTCTTTCGAGAAACGTTAACTCTTCGATGCTCGACAGGGCTGAAGAAAGGCTTTTCCGTTATATTACTTTGGGTGATTGGGGAGATTCGCAAAGCGCAGCCAAATCGAAATCGGGGCGGCAGGCAAAGCACCGTCGCTAGTCTAGTTGACTCCGTACTGATTGATGCACTTCACGTGCTAAGACAAGTGGGGCGATACCTTAAGGTCTATTGCAACAGGGCGGAATTCAAAAAGGAACCTTCATTTCAGGCAAAATACTCCTGCAGCGGCCTGACCTCCAGGCTCCCCGCCTTCAGCGCCGCAATCGCCTCGGCCACCGCGGCCGCACCCGACAGCGTCGTATAATACGGCACCTTCTGCATCAGCGTCGCGCGCCGCAGCGACTTGGAGTCCGACACTGCCTTCTGGCCATCCGTCGTGTTGAAGACGATCTGCACCTGACGGTTGCGGATGGCGTCTTCGATGTGGGGGCGGCCTTCCAGCACCTTGTTTATTTTCTCGGCGACAACGCCGTTTTCGGCGAGGAAGCGGGCCGTGCCGGAGGTGGCCAGCACCTTGAAGCCGAGGCCGGCCAGGCGCTTGACGGCCGGCAGGATGCCCTTCTTGTCCTCGTCGCGCACCGAGACGAACAGCGTGCCGGAGCGTGGCAGGTCGACGCCGGCGCCCAACTGGCTCTTGGCGAAGGCGAGCGCGAAGTCGCGGTCGAGGCCCATGACCTCGCCGGTCGAGCGCATTTCCGGCCCGAGCAATATGTCGACGCCGGGGAAGCGCGCGAAGGGGAAGACGGCTTCCTTGACCGCGATGTGGCCGGGGTTTCTGGGGTCGGGCATGGCGCCGTAATGGGCGAAAGCGTCTTCCAGCTTTTCGCCGGCCATGATGCGGGCAGCAATTTTCGCGATCGGCCGGCCGATGGTCTTGGCGACGAAGGGCACGGTGCGTGACGCCCGCGGATTGACCTCCAGCACATAGACCGTGCCGTCCTTGATCGCATACTGCACGTTCATCAGCCCGCCGACATTGAGTGCGCGGGCAAGCGCCGCCGTCTGGCGCTCCAACTCGTCGACCAGCTCCGAGGGCAGCGAGTGCACCGGCAGCGAGCAGGCGCTGTCGCCCGAATGGATGCCGGCCTCCTCGATGTGCTCCAATATGCCGGAGACGAAGGTCGACTTGCCGTCGCAGAGGCAGTCGACATCGACCTCGATGGCGCCCGACAAATAGGTGTCGAACAGCAGCGGGTTCTTGCCCAGCAGCGTGTTGATCTGGCCGGTCTTGTCGTTGGGGTATTTCTGCTTGATGTCCTCCGGCACCAGGCCGGGCACGGTGTCGAGCAGATAGGTCTGCAGCATGCCCTCGTCATGGATGATCTGCATGGCGCGGCCACCCAGCACATAGGACGGGCGCACCACCAGCGGGAAGCCGAGTTCGCCGGCAACAAGGCGGGCCTGCTCGACCGAATAGGCGATGCCGTTCTTCGGCTGGCTGAGGCCGAGCTTGTGCAGCAGCTTCTGGAAGCGGTCGCGGTCTTCGGCGAGATCGATCATGTCGGGCGAGGTGCCGAGGATGGGGATGCCGGCCTTTTCCAGCGCATCGGCCAGCTTCAGCGGCGTCTGGCCGCCGAACTGGACGATGACGCCGACCAGTTCGCCCGACGACTGTTCGACGCGCAGGATCTCCAGCACGTCTTCCGCTGTCAGCGGCTCGAAATAGAGCCGGTCCGAGGTGTCGTAGTCGGTCGACACGGTCTCCGGGTTGCAGTTGATCATGATCGCTTCATAGCCGGCGTCGCGCAGCGCGAAGGCGGCGTGGCAGCAGCAATAGTCGAACTCGATGCCCTGGCCGATGCGGTTGGGACCGCCGCCGAGGATGACGACCTTTTTGCGCGACGAGACCTGCGCCTCGTTGGCCAGCGCGCCGGCAAACGGCACTTCATAGGTCGAGTACATGTAGGCGGTGGGCGAGGCGAACTCGGCGGCACAGGTGTCGATGCGCTTATAAACAGGATGAACGTCGAGCTTTTCGCGAGCTTTCTGAATCACTTCGGCGTCGGTCTTCGTCAGCGACGCGAGGCGGGCATCGGAGAAACCCATGGCCTTCAGCATGCGCAGGTTGACGGCATCCTCGGGAATGCCGTGCTCGCGGATGCGGGCTTCCATGGCGACGATGCCTGCGATCTGTTCGAGGAACCACGGGTCGATCTTGCACATGGCGTGGACGTCTTCCAGCGAGGTGCCCATGCGGATCGCCTGCGCCACCATGCGCAGCCGGTCCGGCGTCGGCGTGCCCAGTGCGGCCCGAATGGCGTTGCGGTCGTCGGCGTGGTTAGCGGTCGCGGCACCATAGCCGAGGCCGGGGATCTCGATTTCATCCAGGCCCGTCAGGCCGGTTTCGAGGCCACGCAGCGCCTTCTGCAGCGATTCCTGAAACGTGCGGCCGATGGCCATGACTTCGCCGACCGACTTCATGGCGGTGGTCAGCACCGGCTCGGCGCCGGGGAATTTCTCGAAGGCGAAGCGCGGGATTTTTGTGACGACGTAATCGATCGACGGCTCGAACGAGGCCGGCGTGGCGCCGCCGGTGATGTCGTTCTCGAGTTCGTCCAGCGTGTAACCGACGGCGAGTTTTGCCGCGATCTTGGCGATCGGGAAACCAGTCGCCTTGGAGGCCAGAGCGGACGAGCGCGAGACGCGCGGGTTCATCTCGATGACCACCAGGCGGCCGTCGGCCGGGTTGACGGCGAACTGCACGTTGGAGCCGCCGGTCTCGACGCCGATCTCGCGCAGCACCGCGATCGAGGCGTTGCGCATCATCTGGTATTCCTTGTCGGTGAGCGTGAGCGCCGGGGCGACGGTGATCGAATCGCCGGTGTGCACGCCCATCGGGTCGATGTTCTCGATCGAGCAGACGATGATGCAATTGCCCGCCTTGTCGCGGACGACCTCCATCTCATACTCCTTCCAGCCGAGCACGCTCTCCTCGATCAGCACTTCGGTGGTCGGCGAGGCGTCAAGGCCGGACTGGACGATCTCGTAGAATTCGGCGCGGTTGTAGGCGATGCCGCCGCCGGTGCCGCCCATGGTGAAGGACGGGCGGATGATGGCGGGCAGGCCGACATGGTCGAGCGCTTGTGCCGCGATCGCCATGCCATGGCTGATGTAGCGCTGCTTGCGGTCGCCTTCGCCGAGGTTCCAGCTTGTTTCCAGCGCGTCGAGCGCGGCGTCGAGATCGGCCGGGGCCTCGGCCTTGACGGCGGCGCGCTCGGCCTCATGCGTCTTGCGGTCCGTGTTCTTGACGTCGGTGGCGTTGGCCAGCATCGACTTCGGCGTTTCCAGGCCGATCTTCTTCATCGCCTCGCGAAACAGCGCGCGGTCCTCGGCCTTGTCGATGGCCGTGGCGTCGGCGCCGATCATCTCGACATTGTAGCGCTCGAGCACACCCATGCGGCGCAGCGACAGAGCGGTGTTGAGCGCGGTCTGGCCGCCCATGGTCGGCAGCAGCGCGTCGGGCCGCTCCTTGGCGATGATCTTGGCGACCACTTCAGGCGTGATCGGCTCGATATAGGTGGCGTCGGCCAGTTCCGGGTCGGTCATGATGGTGGCCGGGTTGGAATTGACCAGGATGACGCGGAAGCCTTCCTCCTTCAGTGCCTTGCACGCCTGCGTGCCGGAATAGTCGAACTCGCAGGCCTGGCCGATGACGATGGGGCCGGCCCCGATGATCAGGATCGACTTGATGTCAGTGCGTCTTGGCATGTCAAAGGTCCGTTCGGCGGGCGGCTTGCACAAAAAACCGGGACGGGAAGACCCGGCCGGTTGTGCTCGCGATTCTGGTATCAGGCTAGGAGGGCCTTATAGGGAAGAGTTTTGACTGATGTAACCCCGAAAATGCGAGGTAGGGGAGTAGGGGAATAGGGGAATAGGGGAATAGGGGAATACGGGAA
This sequence comes from Mesorhizobium sp. M0239, assembly GCF_040321815.1. Classification (NCBI taxonomy): domain Bacteria; kingdom Pseudomonadati; phylum Pseudomonadota; class Alphaproteobacteria; order Hyphomicrobiales; family Phyllobacteriaceae; genus Mesorhizobium; species Mesorhizobium sp. M0239. The sequence continues at coordinate 61 of NZ_JAMYSG010000006.1, read as the reverse complement.
TAGGCGAATACGAGACTCGGTGAATACGGGAATAGGAAAATTGTCCATAATGTGATTATGG